>CAYUMA010000856.1:0-2744 GCA_964445675.1 uncultured Pseudomonadales bacterium
GCATCCGCCGTCCACGCGCCGCCGTAGACGAACGGGTCTTCGGCGAACAGTGCGACGGGAACGCCGTCGAGCCGCGCGAGTCCACAGATGATCGACTTGCCCCACGCGCGCCCGATCTCGAAGAAGCTGCCGCGATCGACGACCGCTTCGATGATCGGTCGCATCTTGTAGACCTGGCGCGGATCCTTCGGCACGACGTCGACCAGGAATTCCTCGCGGCGCAGCGGATCATCGGTCGGCGCCGTCACCGGCGGTAGTTCGTCGACGTTCGGCGGCAGATACGACAGGAACTTCGCGGCGCGTTCGAACGCTTCGGCTTCGTTCGCGGCTTCGTCATCGATCGCGCCATTGCGTGTGTGGATCCGGCTCGCGCCGAGTTCTTCTTTCGACACGTCGCCTTGTTTCGCCCAGTCCACCAGCGCGGGACCTGCGATCATCATCTGCGCGGTATCGCGCACGATCACACAATAGTGCGACGTCGCGACGCGCGCCGCGCCGATGCCGGCGACGGATCCGAGCGCCAGCGACACACTCGGCGCGACCGCCAGGTGCGCAACGACGGTCTCCCAGCCGCGCAGTTCCGGGATGTATGTGCGTCCCGCGGTCTCGATCGTTTTTACGGAGCCGCCGCCGCCCATGCCGTCGACGAGACGGACGTGCGGCAGGCGCAGTTCGAGCGCGAGGCCTTCGGCGCGTTGGCGTTTGCCGGCGATGGACGCGTCGGCCGAGCCACCGCGCACGGTGAAATCGTCACCGGAGAGAATCACCGGGCGAGCGCCGATTTCGGCGGTACCAAACACGAAGTTCGATGGCGTGAACGCGCGCAGCGTGTCGTTCGGGTCGTAGTCGGCGACACCGGCCAACGCGCCGATCTCGTGAAAGCTGCCCGGATCGCTGATCGCGGCGATCCGTTCGCGAATCGTCAGCTTGCCGAACTCGTGCTGACGCGCGACCTTGTCGGCGCCGCCCATCTGGTGCGCCAATGCCTCGCGGCGGCGCAGCTCATCGATCTCGTCGGTCCAACTCATCGTAGCCTCGCAACGTCGAAAACCCGCAAACCTGTCAGGCCGACGCGCGCACGATCCAGCACGTCGCGCCGAGCGCCACGCCGGCCGCGGTCAAATTGTCGCGCAGCGGTTCGCGTACGGCGGCGACGATGCGCGCGCGCGTGGCGGGGTCGACGTCCACCAACGAGCGGCTCAAGGGGCCCACCTCGCAGACCATTTCCAGCGCCGAGTCGACGTCGCGGCCCAACACGAGCGACGTCGTCAATGGATCGATGTGAACGCCGCTGAATCCGGCGCTTGTCAGCGTCTCGCGCACGTAGTCCTGGTCGGCGAACCTGAACGGACCCGGCGCACGCGGATCGAACGGCGGCTGCGGCGGCAACAGCGGCCGCGCGGCGGCAGATGGTGTCGCGATCCACGCGTTGAGCTGCGGCAGCTGCCAACACACAAAACAAAGCCCGCCGCCTGGACGCAACGCGCCATGGATGTTCGTGAAGGCCGCGCGCGGATCGCTGAAAAACATCACGCCGAAGCGTGAAAAGGCGTGGTCGAAGGACGCGTCGAATCGAACCTCTGCGGCGTCACCGAGCACGAACGTCGCAGATGCGCCGTCGGCCGCCGCGCGTTCGCGCGCGCGCTCTAGCATCGGCTTCGAAATATCGATGCCGGTTGCGCTCGCCCCACGTGCCGCCAGACGTAGCGTCGTCTCGCCGCAGCCGCAGCCGATATCGAGTACGCGGTCGCCGGACTTGGCCGTGCATGCCCGCAGTGCCGCGTCGCTGATCGGTTGGAGCAGCGCGTCCATACGTTGCTGGCGTTTTGCCCACGTCGCGCCGGCGTCACCG
This sequence comes from uncultured Pseudomonadales bacterium, assembly GCA_964445675.1. Taxonomy (GTDB): domain Bacteria; phylum Pseudomonadota; class Gammaproteobacteria; order Pseudomonadales; family Azotimanducaceae; genus DATJGR01. The sequence continues at coordinate 1,853 of CAYUMA010000856.1, forward strand.
TTCCAGTATTCGATCTGCTCTGCGTTGCTGGTCGGATTTGTATCCATGGCTTTTCTCGACTTTGGTGAGGTCAGGGAATCAGCACGACGCGGCCGAACGCGGCGCGACTTTCGATATGGGCGTGCGCCGCCGCGGCATCGCGCAACGCGAAGCGTTTGTCGACGACGACTTTGAGTGTGCCCGTCGCGAGATCCGCAAGGTGTGTCTCGATCATGCGCCGCACGCGCGGTGTCGTGATCTCGGCGCCGAGGAACACGCCGGTGACCGACTGATTCTGTCCGGCGAGCGCGCGGATGTCGTAACTGCGCTCGCCGCGGCTGGCGTTGCCGACCGTTACGACACGACCGCGGTAGCCGATGCAGCGCAGGCTTTGTGCGAGCACGTCGCCGCCAACCGGATCGACGACGAGATTGACGCCGCGGTTGTCCGTCGCGCGCATCACCGCGGCGACGAGATCGCCGCGCGAGTAGTTGATGCCTTCGTCCATGCCGTACTCGCGCAGCCGGTCGAGTTTTGCGTCGGTCGAAGCGGTCGCGAACACGCGCGCGCCTGCGCGTTTGGCGAGTTGAATCGCCGCGAGGCCGACGCCGCCCGCGCCACCCTGGATCAACACCGATTCACCGCGTGACAAGCGACCGAATTCGAACAGGCAGTCGTCGGCGGTGCCGAAGGGAATTGGCACGCACGCAGCCAGCACGATGTCGAGGCCGTCCGGCACGCGCCACGCAGTCGCTGCAGTGACCGCCCGGCGCGCGGCGTGGCTGCCAAATGCACTCACCGTCACAGCGCGATCGCCGACCTTGAAGGTGGTCACATCGCGTCCGACCTCGCGTACCACGCCGGCAGCCTGATAACCGACCACGTGCGGTTTGCCGACGAGCGCGCCGCCCGC
>CAYUMA010000857.1:0-7225 GCA_964445675.1 uncultured Pseudomonadales bacterium
TCGAGCAGCTTTGTCTGCTTCTGCACGCTGCCGATCAACTCGCGGAATGACCGCGCAAGATCGCCGATCTCGTCGGTCGCTTCCGCGCCGAAGGTCATGTCCGTCTTGCCGGTGCGCGCGAGCTGCACACGTGCGATCAGATCATTCACGGGCCGCACGAACGACGTCGCGAGGAACATCACGACAAGTGTGATCACGAGCAGCACTATCAGCGTCTGGATCAGCGTGTCGCGCGCCATATGCGCCATCGGCGCAAATGCTTCGTCGCGCTCGACCTTGGAGACGATGCCCCACTCCAGGCCCGCGACGCGCAACGGTGCCCACGACGCCAGAACCTCGTTGCCGTCATAGCCGACGATGACGCCGGTGCCTTCGTTCCCGGCGATGGCTTGATCCGCGGCAAAGCTGCGGACCTTCTGATTCAGGATCGTCGACTCATGCAACAGGATCCGCTGGATGTCTGCTTCGGGTGTCTTGGTCTTTCGAAGGCGCTCCGCGTACGTATCCGGCGATTGGATCAGGGCGCGCGAATTCGAGCGCATCAGCATGTCGTGCCCGACCAGATAGGTCTCCCCGGTTTTGCCGAGCCCGTCGCGTTCCCATTGGTGACCGCCGGTCATGACGCGATCGATCGCATCGGCGGACAACTGCAGCGCCAGCACCGCGATCGCACGACCGCCTTCGAATACCGGGGTCGCGGCGAACGCGGACGGAATACCGTGCGACGGCCGATATGGGGCGAAGTCGGCGACTTCGACTATGCCGCGATCCGGCGTGCGTTGAATGCGGTGAAACAGATCGGCCAGATGACTATGTGCATACGGGCCGTCGTACAAGCTCGTCGCAAAATCGGGTTCCTTGCTCATCGAATAAACGATCACGCCGGTCTCGATGTCGATCAGGTAGGCGTCGATGAACCCGAGTTCGAGCGCGATGCGGCGCAACGCCGCGTGAAACTCCTCGTGTAGTGCGGAGTAGGCCGACGCGTCGTCGGCCTTCATCAGCGACCCCATCTCGTCGATCGGAAACGGGTTCCTGGCCAGGTACTGATACTGCAGGTAGCGCGCAACCGGCGTGACCGGCAGTAGCGCATCGAGATCCGGTTCGGTATCGGTCCCCTTCGCGAGCGCCCGCACGAACGTCTGCTGGTAGAACTGTCGCAGCGCGACGTCCATCGCCGGATCGACCGTTACACCATCGAGATTCTGGTACGCGTCGATGAAAGCGCGCGCGGCAGCGCTCGACACGGAACTGCCGCCGATAACGCCCGTCTCACTGCGCAGCCGTTCGATGAACTGCGTGATCTGATCGGCCCGCGTCGCGCGCACGCTCGTCAGATGCAAGAACACCGACTGCTGCAGCGCCTGGTAGCAGGTGTAGTAATTGAGCGACGCGACGACCGCAATCGACAACAGACTCACCGCCAACAGCATCGTCAGCAGTTTCGACTTGATGCTCAGGTTGGCCATGCGATGGCGCGCCGGTCAATCAGCCGGGATACGGATAGAGCACCTTGTAGCGGGCAAGGTTCGCCGGATAGACCAGACTGATGTGGTCATCCTGGTGTTGCACGAGGTAGGTCTTCTTGGCGGTTTGCAGCCCGGTCCCGTCGACCCGGTAGTTGCCGAGAATCGAACGAAACTTCAGCGTGGCTAACTGATCGCGAACGGCGGCGTGATCCACAGTACCAGCCAAGCGCACCGCCGCCTCGAGCACCTGCCCGGCCGCATAGCCACCGGCGGCATCGTACGAAGGATATCCGCCGTGCCGGCGTTCGTAGCGAAACGCGAGATCGAATCCGCCCGGCATGCGGACGTCGCGGCTCCATTGCACGGTCGACAACACGCCCTGGGCATTCCCGGCGCCGACGAGCTGGGCAAATTCCGGCACCGCTGGTGCGCCGCTGAACGCCATGATCTTTGGCTTCACGCCGGCCGCGCGCGCCGCTTTGAGGAATGCGACCGCATCGTCCATGTACGAGCCGACGATGACGACGTCGGCGTTTGCGGAGGCAACGCGTGCGGCGAGCGCGGGCATCGCCTTCAAATCGTTCGAATACATCTGATCGATAACCAGATTGAGCCCACTGGCCGCCGCCTTTGCGCGCACGCCCTCGGCCACATCGCGCGGAAAATCGGAGTCGAGATAGACGAGCGCCACCGACTTAAGCCCGTGTTCCTTCGCGAGTTCGAGCACGGGATCCATGTTCGCGTTGGCCGGCGTGTACAGACCGAACACGTTCTTGTAGCCCTTCCCCCAGATGTTGGCGGCGGAGGCGACCGAAACCATCGGAACGCCGTGACGCTCGGCGACGGCCGCGGCCGCGAGTGTGAGCCCCGACGAATACGGGCTGATCAGGAAATCGACCTTGTCCTGCGTGATCAGTTTTTCGTACAGCGCGGCAACCTTCGATTCGTCCGAGCCGTCGTCATAGATGACGAGCTTTATAGGCCGGCCGAGCAGCGCGCCGCGGTCGTTGACGTCGTCCGCCCACAACTGCATGCCGTTGCGCGTGAGCACACCGAAGTCCGCGAGCGAGCCGGTCAACGATACCGTCGCCCCGATCCGGATCGGCACCGGCTCGACCGCGAGTGCAGACGGAACGATCAGACACCAGGCGACAAGAAACCAAGCAGGGAATATCGCGACGGTTCGAGCGATGTTTGAGTTGTGCATGTTATTGCTTCTCGATATCCAACTGGCGTTTCGTGGCCCACACCAACCGGACCAGCTCATATTCGAACGGGGAACCCGTCTGGTAGTACTGAAACGCCGTCGTGCTGCGTGTGTTCAATATCAGGAACGTCCAATAGGCATACGTATAGCCTTCGCTGACGTCGTCCAGCTGCAACGGATCGAGCGCGCTGAAGATCACCGAGTCGACGACTTTGCCGCCCGCGTCGCGCGCGAATGACGGGCCAAACAACGGCAACACGACGTACGGTCCGCGCTTCATGCCCCAGGTCCCGAGCGTTTGCCCAAAGTCTTCATAGTGCTGCGGAATGCCCATCGGCGTTGCCGGATCGAACAATCCCGCGATGCCGACCGTCGTATTGGCAACGAATCGACCGGTGGTTTGCAGCGCAGGGACCGGCTGAAACTGCAGAACCTGGTTGATGACAGTCTGGATGTTGTCGAGGTTCGTGAAGAAGTTGCTGACCCCTTTGCGCACGAAGCCGGGGAAGATGAACTCGTAGGCGCTGACGGCCGGATTCAGCACGAACCGATCGGCGTACGAATTGAACCGGAAGATCCGCCGGTTCAACCCTTCCCACGGGTCGTTGACCATCAGCGACGCATCGGCGTCGTCGAGCATGATCCGGCTGCGCTCGTAGTACGCCTCGGACGGCGGCGATCCGGATTCTTTTGACGGCGCCGTACTGCAACCGGCGCTGCACAACACTGTGAGCATCAGGAAACCGACGGCGGTGGTTTGGCGTTTCATTGTTTGAAGTAGTCCACGATGTAGGCGGTCACCTCGCGTTCTTCGAGATTCCCCAGATGCCCGCCGGCGGGAAAGAGCTTGGCCCTGGCATCGAACGTGTTGGTCAGGAATTCGATCTCGCCGGGCACCAGAATGATGTCATCGCGGTTGTCGAGCACGCCGATTTTGCGAGCGCTGATCAGGTAATCCTGAATCGACCTCAGACTCTGCATGTCGGCAAACTCGGCGCGCGACTTGGCCGTCGTCAGCTTCTGGTTCTGGAAGTAGGGCCACGCATATTCATGGAAGTAGTCGGTAAACCCGACGCGCAGACTGGTTTGTACATAGTCGTCGAGTTTTGTATCGCGCGTCAGGATCACGTTCGCCGGCTTGATGAAGCCATAGTTGGTCATCACATCCGATGTGAACACCAGCGCGGAGGACGACAACCGGAACGAAACACCGATCAACGCCGCGAGCTCTTCATTGCTCGGTGGATTCTCCTTGAACGCTTCGAACACGAGGTCCGGCGAGAACGAAACAGTGGTGGATTTGTTGTAGACCGTGCTGATCTGTTTGACGATGCGATTGAACATCTTGTTGAAATTGTCGACGCCGCCCGGAACGTTCTCGAGGAAACGATCGAGCTTCGAGATCGAGTTATAGATCTGCACCGACGGATTCAGCAGCAACACCTTCTTGAAGTTGAAGACCTTGCGTTCCTCGTCGAGCTTCGCCACAAATGCCGCGTTGGTGCCGCCCAGGCTGTAGCCGGTCAGATTGAAGGACGTGACCTCCATCTTCGGACCGATTTCCGCCATGATCTTCTGCATCACCGCGTAGATGTCTTCGGCATCCTGCCGCTGCTCGCCGGGCACCATCGTCGACGACGCCGCGATGACGAACGTCGGGTACGTCGGCGATGTAATGCCGACCACGTGGTTGCCGGCTGCGTAGAGCGCGCGCATCAGGAACTGGTTCTTTTCGCTGTTGTGCGCAGCACCGGTTCCCGCGATGACGAACACCAGCGGCGCCGGACCTTTCTGTTTTGCGTACGAGAAGTCGAGTTGCGCCCCATACCAGAGTGCGTCGGGGATTTTGCGGTTCGGATCGCGCGGCAGCTTGCGGGTCTTCAGCGGTATTTTGTCCGGCACGTCCGCCTTTATGTCGATGGGCGTTCCGAGCACAGTCGCCAGATAGGGATCGGTATAGGGGTAGCCGTAACTGTCGGCCGCGAGCGCGCTCGTGGCCATTCCGGTAGCCAATAGTACAACGGCGGCGAATCGAATCATCGAGGGCGACCCCAGCGTGCGGAGTCGGAACATAGCAGCTCGGTCGCAATATAAGCAACCTGCGGCACCGCGCGACCCGCGTCGGCGTGGCCCCTCTGGCCCCGCGTTAGCTGTATAGTGGCGCACCCTTGGTGCTTGCGTCGCCTCGCGTGCGTTTGACAGAGATCCAACGTCAGTGACCCTCAAAATCGTGGTACTGAACCCGAAGGGTGGGTCCGGTAAGACCACGATCGCGACGAATCTCGCGGCCTATTATGCGGCGCGCGGTCAGCACCCTTCGCTGCAGGACCTCGACGCTCAGGCCTCGAGCACCCGCTGGCTCGCCAAACGCAAAGACGATGTGGCGGCGATCCACGGCGTGTCCCCATTCAACATTCCCGCCAACGTGACGCGCTCATTTGCGATGCGGATTCCGCCGGAAGTGGACCGCATCGTCGTCGACACACCGGCCGCGATCAGCAAACACCAGTTCATCGAGTTCACCCGCGGCGCCGACCGGGTCCTCATTCCGGTGCTGCCGTCGGACATCGACATTCAGGCCGTCACCCGTTGCATCGCCGACCTGCTGCTGCACGCGAAGATCCAGCGCAGCGAAAATCGCATCGCGGTCGTTGCGAATCGCGTGAAGCGCAACACCGTGATGTTTCGCTCGCTGATGCGCTTTCTCGACTCGCTGAAGATTCCGGTCGTTGCCGTGTTGCCCGATTCGCAGCACTACATTCGCGCCGCCGCCAGCGGCATCGGTCTGCACGAGATGACCGGCGCGCGCTACCGCACCGACCAGGCGCACTGGACATCGCTGATCGAGTGGATCGAGCACGGCACCGTGCCGGCGGGCGACACCGCGTGGGCCAGCGTCGCGCCGCGCAACGACGCGAAAGGCGAGGCGGCAAATGATCCGGGAGACGAGCCAGCCGATCCTGCCGAGGACGAAGCAAGCAAAGCGCCGGCCGATCCTCCATTGCGTCTGTTCGGGGTTTCCGCTTTCATCAAACGCGATTCCTGACGAGCACATCTAGTTGACGCGCGCACGCAGATGCGCGCGTGAAGGAACAAACCACGGGCGAGGCAAATCAATGCGCGCTTTCGACGGGCTTCGAGTCATCGACTTCACGCAAGTTCTCGCGGGACCGTTCGCGACCGCACAACTCGCGTTGCTCGGCGCCGACGTCATCAAGATCGAACAGCCGCTGACCGGCGATCAGACGCGCGGACTGATGGCAGGGGCGACCGACGCCGGCATGTCACCGTCGTTTCTGACGTGCAATCTCGGCAAACGCAGCCTGACGCTGAACCTGAAGGCCCCGGAGGCGCGCGCCATCGTGCACGCGTTGGTGCGCAGCGCCGACGTCGTTGTCGAGAACTTCACTCCGGGCGTCATGCAGCGGCTCGGCTTCGATTACACGACTCTTGCGCGGGTCAAACCGGATCTCGTGTACTGCTCGATCTCGGGCTACGGCCAAAGCGGCCCGAAGGCGGCGCTCGCGGCATATGACGGCGCGATTCAAGCCGCAAGCGGCATGATGGCGATCACAGGACACCCGGATACCGGCCCGCTGCGCACCGGCTACATGCCGGTCGACATGGCGACCGCGTTGAACGCGGCGTTCGCGATCAGCGCGGCGCTGTATCGACGGCGCGTCACCGGGCAAGGTCAGCATCTCGATGTGGCGATGATGGACACCGCGCTCGTGATGCAGGCGCCGCAGGTGAGCGCGTTCCTCGTCCACGGCGTGCAGCCCGAACTCTTTGGCAATCGTTCGCCGACGCGGCAGCCCACCGCCAACGTGTTCGCGACCGCCGATGGGCACATCCAGGTTGTCGCGCTCAAAGAGCCGCAGGTGCAGAAACTGTTCGCGGTGCTCGGCTGCGCCGATCAATACAGCGACGCGCGATTCAACACGGCGGACGCGCGCGTCGCGAACACCGACGCGGTCAACGCGCTGCTGACGGATCGCTTCGGGCGCGACACGACCGGTGCGTGGCTCGCGCAGTTGATGCAGGCCGGCGTCCCGGTTGCGGAGATACGTGAATTCGCCGCTGTCGTTGCCGACCCGCAATTTTCCGATCGCAATGCGATCGTCGAATTCGTTTCGCCGAACGATCCGGCGAAGCATCTGCGTGTCGTCGGCGCCGGGTACGTCACCGCGACCGATGGACCGATGGCACAGCGGCCGCCGCCGAAACTGGGTGAACACACCGACGCCCTGCTGACCGAGCTCGGCTACTCGCGCACCCAGATCGAGGACCTGCGCCGGCGCGAGGTCGTCTAGTCGTGCAGGCAGTCACGCGCACGATCGTCGCCGCGATGCCGGACGCGGACGCGCCCAATCCCGGCAACCCGATCCATTCAAGCGACAGCGCACGCGACTACGGATTTCGCGCGGCCCTCGTCGGCGGCGCGACGATTTATGGCTGGTGTGTGCCGGTGATCATCGACGCGGCCGGCATGGAATGGCTCGACCACGGCTGGGTCGATGTCGCGTTCCGCCGACCGGTATTTCCGAAC
>CAYUMA010000858.1:0-10821 GCA_964445675.1 uncultured Pseudomonadales bacterium
TCAGCGACGTACAGATACATGTCGGCGATGCGCGCGCTCTTGTAAACGACAACGCGCGTCATGACGTGATAGCGCCGCTGAGCATCGTGGCGAATGTGTCACCCACGAGTTGCCGCCGCCAACCCTGAAAATTCTCGGGCAGCCTGCCCTGCGCACGGAGGCTGCGCACGCATGTCTCGAGGTCGCGCCGCCGCGACAACAGCTCCTCCGCCATATCGAGCGATCGCGCGCATTGCGCGCCGACGGCCTTCAGGTCCTTCAGCAGGCGTGACTCGGTCGCGTCGAGCGGCGCGGGCAGCAGTGCCGGCAGCGCGGCCTCCGGCAGCGCATCGGCGCGTTCGACAAGTGCGAGTATTTCGCGTCCGTGGCGCCGCACCGCCGCCGGTTCCAACACGCGCTGAATCACGTCTGGATCGACGAACTTTTGCAATACCAGATCGAGCAGTTGTTCATCTTTGATCACGTGTCCACGCGGCAGGTCCTTCGCGCGTGCATAACCTTCCCGCCACGCACACAGGAGCTGCAAGCGACTGAGCTCTCGTGCGTCGCAGCGCCACGCCTTGCGAACGTTCTGATAACACAGCTGCGGATCGATCAACGAGAAGCCGACGCGATCGCCGATCTCTTCGTCGAACCACGATCCGCGACCCAGACGCTGCAGTTCGACGGTCTGTGCGCGATAAATCGTCAGCAGGTGTTGGACGTCTTCCACCGCATAGCGCAGTTGTTCGTCGCGCAACGGCCGCGCAAGCCAATCGGACCGCGTCTCGTGTTTGTCGAGCTCGATCGTGGTATGGCGCTGCACGAGGTCCGCATAACTCGGACTGAAGACCGTCGTCAGAAAACCGGACGCAATCTGGGTATCGAACAGATTTTTCGGAGCCGCGGCGAGATGCCGGGCGAAGACCTCGAGATCCTCCGAACACGCGTGCATGACCTTGACCACCGTTGGATCTTGGAGCAACGCCTTGAACTCGCGAAAGTCCGACACCCGCAACGGGTCGACGATCGCGAGTTCCGCGTCGGTCGCAATCTGGTATAGCGCGGGGATCGGAAAGAACGTGCGCGTTCGGATGAACTCCGTGTCGATGCCGACCACCTCGCAGCGCCGCCAGCGCGCCACGGCGGCGGCGAACGCGGCGTCGGTATCGATGTATACGAACGCGGGCGCGGTCAATCGACACCGCCAACGCTGCGCCGTCCTGCCAACGCGTGCACGATGGTGCCGCCGTCCACGTATTCGAGCTCACCACCCAACGGCACTCCATGCGCGATGCGCGTCAATCGGACTCGCGTATGGCGCAGGCTCTGCGTGATGTAGTGCGCCGTGGCCTCGCCCTCGATCGTCGGGTTCGTCGCAAGGATGACTTCCGCGACGCCGCCGGCGGCCACATGCTCCTGCAACACTTCGAGGCCCAGCGCTTCCGGTCCGATGCCGTCGATCGGCGACAGATGTCCGTGCAGTACGAAATAGGTGCCACGATAACCGCCGGCATGCTCGATCGCGAAGATGTCCGCGGCCGACTCGACGACGCATATCGTCTTGTGATCGCGGCGGCCGTCCTCACAGATGCCGCACAACTGCGTCTCGCAGAACGTTCGGCAGCGCCGGCAATGACCAATCTTGTCGAGCGCCTCGACCAACGTCGCGGCCAACTGCTTACCGGCGGGACGGTTGTGCCGCAACAGTGCCAGCGTCATGCGCTGCGCGGTCTTTGGCCCGACCCCGGGGAGAATCTGAAATGCTTCGATCAAGCGATCGACCAACGGACTGATGTGCATCAATGCAATCGCATGTCAGAACGGCAGCTTGAAGCCGGCGGGCAACCCGAGGCCCGCCGTCAGGCTCGAGGCCTTTTCCTGCTGGGCCCGCTCGACGCGATGGACCGCATCGTTGATCGCTGCCGCGATGAGGTCCTCGAGCACGGCGAGATCTTCATTGGCAACACTCGGATCGATCTGCACGCGGCGCGCCTCATGGCGCCCGTTCAACGTGACGCGGACCATTCCCGCACCCGCCTCGCCGATCACCTCGAGTTGCGCGAGTTCCGTCTGCAGCGCCTGCATCCGCTCCTGCATCTGCTGCGCCTGCTTCATCAGATCCGATAGACCTTTCATCGATTCGAGCTGCCGTTTGTTGAAGCGTTCATGGCTGCGTGATCGGGCGAACCGAATCGAGCTTCAGCTCCGCGCCGAACTCGGAAACCAGCGAACGCACGGTTGCGTCGTCGCGCAACTCCGCGACCGCCTGCTCGTGCCGTTCGCGCGTCTCCCTGACGTTGCGCGCCGCGGGAGTCTCTGCAGACGGTTCGCCCGAGACCAGCGTGACGATCTGCGGCCGGCCAATGTACGCGCCGAGCGCCCGCTCGACCGCACGCGTCTGCGCATCGCTCAACAGCGTATCGTGCGCGGCGTCGAGACACAGCACCCAGCGATCACCGTTGCGCTCGAGCGGATAAGCGTTTTCGACGATCATCCGCGCAACGCCGCTCAGTTCGACCGCACGCACCGTCGTATACCAGTCGTCACCGAGCAGCGGCGCTCGCGCTGCCGCGGCCGGCCCGTTTCGCGGCAAGTCGCGCGGCTCGACCGCCCGTTTGCGCCGCGCCCCATCACGCTCGTTGGCAGGGTGGGACTGTGCGGCGTTCGGCGCCACGCCCGGCTCGATTCGACTTGGCTCGAGCGGCTCGAACGCCAACAGGCGCAGCATCACCATTTCGAACCCGCAACGCGGATCCGGCGCCAGCGCAAGGTCGCGCAGACCGAGCAGCGCAATCTGGTAGAAGAGCTGTACCGTCTCGGGTTCCATCGCAGCAGCGAGGCGTGCGATGGCCGCGTCGCCGTCCGCCGTCTCCGCACCGACCGCCTGGACAACCGCAATTTCGTGCAACGCATCGAGCAGTGCGCCGAGCACTTCGCCAAAATCGACGCCCTGCGCCGCCAGCACGGCGCAGTGCTCGAGCACCGCTGCCGCGCGGCCCTGAAGCAACGCGCTGAATAGCGGTTCGATGTCGTTACGACTAACGGTGCCAAGCATTTCGATCACGTCGCGTTCGCGAATCGCACCGGCGCCGTAGGACACGGCTTGATCAGTCAAGCTGAGGGCGTCGCGCATGCTGCCGCGCGCCGCTCGCGCGATCACGGTCAGTGCGGCGGGCTCGAACTCGATCGACTCCTGCGGGAGGATTTCGCTCAGATAGTTCGAGATGCGCTCCGGTAGCAGACTACGCAGCTGAAATTGCAGGCAGCGCGACAGCACGGTGATCGGCACCTTCTTCGGATCGGTCGTCGCCAACATGAATTTCACGTGGGGCGGCGGTTCCTCCAGCGTCTTGAGCAACGCATTGAAGCTGTGGCTGCTCAACATGTGGACTTCGTCGATCAGGTAGACCTTGTAGCGAGCGCGCGCGGGTAGATATTGCACGTTGTCGAGCAGGTCACGCGTGTCTTCCACCTTCGTACGCGACGCCGCGTCGATCTCGATCAGGTCGACAAAGCGACCCTCGCTGATTTCGCGGCACGCGCTGCAGACACCGCACGGATTCGCAGTTACACCGGTCTCGCAGTTCAAACACTTCGCCAGGATCCTGGCAATCGTCGTTTTGCCGACGCCGCGTGTACCCGTGAACAGATACGCATGGTGGACGCGCCCATGCTCGAGCGCGTGCACCAGCGCACGCACGACATGATCCTGACCAACGAGGCCAGCAAAACCCGCAGGTCGGAGTTTGCGCGCAAAGACTTGGTAACTCATCGCTAGGCTCAACCCTCGAAACGCCGCTATTGTAGGTGGCCGTCCGTCGCACTGTCACCGCCATGCCAACCGCTGCCAATTTCATGATCATCGGCCATCGCGGCGCCGCAGGGCTCGAGCCCGAGAACACGCTGCGCTCGTTCGCGCGCGCGATCGAGCTCGGGGTGGACGCGATCGAACTCGATGTTTATTGCGTCGACGGTGAGCTCGTCGTGATTCATGACGACACACTCGAACGCACCACCGATGGCCACGGTGACGTGATGGCAAGCAGCTTCGATGTGCTGCGTCGGCTCGACGCGGGCAACGGCGAGCGCATTCCGACACTTGCCGAGGTACTGCAACTCGCGCAGTCCAGGGTCATCGTCAACATCGAACTCAAAGGCGCGAATACCGCGGCGCGGGTGGCTGCCTGCATCGCGGCGCACCCGCGCGTCGACGTCCTGGTTTCATCGTTCGACCACGGCGAACTCGCCCGCTTCCGAGCCATCGCGCAGCACACGCGGGTGGCGCCGCTGTTCCATCGAACAGTCACGCACATGTTCGACATCGCAGCGTCGTTGCAAGCCTGGTCGGTGAACCTGTCGGAGCGGCTGGCAACCGCAGAGCGCTTGCACGCAATTGCAGAGAACGGTTATCGGGTGCTCGTCTACACCGTCAACGACCTGACCCTGGGCGCGCGGCTGAAAGCCGACGGCGCCGACGGCATCTTCACCGATTTCCCGGATCGAATGCTGCACCTGCGTTCGTGACTCGCAGGGTCAGGACGCTTTGTCGAGCGACGCGAGTTCGCGTTTCAACTCATACTTTTCATCGGTGACGATCTTTTCCAGCACCTCGACCCGCTGCTGCAGCGCGTCGACCTGCCGCTGCATCGCGCCGTGGGTGCCGTCGTCGATCGATCGGTTCTTGCGCCCGTCCTGCCAGAGTTTCATCAGCGGAATCGAGCAGCCGATCAAAACCGTTAAAAACAGAAACGTGAAAAAGTCCATTCGCTAGTCCTTCGAAAAACGGTTCACACGTCGATGCGCTTGAGCTCGCGTTGCAGTTCGAACTGGCCCGACGTCACATGCGTTTCGATCCGGCGCAACTTGAGTTCGACCTCGTCGAGGACGGCCTGGACGCTGCGCAAGCTGCCGCGGGGCGACAAACGCGCGCCGAGTTCGGGTGCCGGCGACGAGTGATCCGTTGGCGCTTCAGCATCGAGCGTCTCGCCGTTACTGAACTTCGGCACGACCAGCGTCGCGATGATGTACGCCGGGATCATGACGGCCGGCATGAAAATCAGGCCCGTAATGGCCATCCCGCGCACCACCCAGACTTCGACGCCGAAATAGCGCGCAATACCCGCACAGACGCCAGACACCCGTTGCCGGCGTGTATCGCGGTACAGCTTCGACGTGCGATACCCGGGTGAGCTCGCGTGCGTCGCTTCACGCCACCGTTCCCGCCGCCGCTGGCGCCGCGACCGGCGTGATTCGAAACGCGCACTGTCGTACCTCGGGCGCTCGCCGCGACGGTCCTTGAGCTCGCGCTCGAGCCGGTCCGCCGTATCGTCGATGAACCCCGCCGCCCGGTTCGTGACCTGCTCGTTCGCGGCGGAAACAAATCCCTGCACGGCCTTTTCGAGACGATCGACCGAACGCTGGAAGTCGCCACGGCTCTCGTCGTCACGGCGCTGACGCTCGCTCCGATCCTCACCACTCACGACGCCACCTTCGAGTATTCGTTGCCGGAGAGGCGGCCACGCCACCCCGGAGTTTCGTCATCGAGGATTGCTTCCAACGTCTCGATCCGCTCACCCATCCGCTCCGCTCTGACCGCGAGCTGTTCCAGCAACTGGCGCTCCTCGGCAGACAGCTCACCCAGCGAGCGTTGTTTGCTGCGGTAATGCATCAGGATCCACAGCGGCGCAACGATGACGAGAAAGACGACCGTCGGCACAAAAAACGCGACCACAACGTCGCTCATCTGACGCTCCTAGTTAGCTTGGGCGCCGCCCGAATTGGTACCACCGACACGCGCCTTGAGAGCTTTCAGATCTTCATCGATCTTTTCGCCGCCTTCCAGCTCTTTGATTTCATCGGCCAGCGTGCGCTGGCCCAGGTCGAACGCTTCGATCTGACCTTCGAGGTCATCCATCTTGCGCTCGTACTGCTCGAAGCGTTGGATCGCATCGTCGAGGTTTGCATCGTTGAGCTGGCGCTTCACGCCGAGACGCGTCTTCGCAGCCTTGCCACGCAGGATGATCGCGTTCTGGCGCGTCTTCGCATCTTTGATCTTCTGCTGCAGCGCGCCGGTATCGTCGGAGAGCTTCGTGAGGGTTGAGTCGAGCAACTGCAGCTCGTTGGTGGCCGACTCGGCGTTGTCGCGGGCCTTGTTGCGCTCCACGATCGCTGCCCGGGCGAGGTCGTCACGACCCTTGCGGATCGCCACTTCCGCTTTGCGCTCCCACTCGCCCGACTCTTCCTTGAGCCAGTCGCGCCGGCGGCCGAGCTCTTTCTTGTCAGCGATCGTGCGCGCGGAGACCGTTCTGACTTCGACCAGAGTCTCTTCCATCTCCTGAATGATGAGACGGACCATCTTCTCCGGATCTTCGGCCTTATCGAGCAGCGCGTTCAGATTCGAATTGATGATGTCCGTCATACGGGAAAATACGCTCATGTGTTTGCCTCCTAGGCTGTCATCCCGGAACGATTCCGTTGACTTGCCGATCTTCAATTCAGTAATCGTGCCAGGTGTGCCATGTGTCGTAACTGAATGATTTAGATGGCTATTTAACGGCGCGCGCTGCATTCGGGGCAAACGACTACGCGCGGCGCATGGTGGATATCACCAACTGTTGGCAGAATCGCCGCATGGATCGAGAAGTCGAGCGCTTGCTGGGCGAATCACCTGCATTCCTGCAGGTGCTCGACGACGTCTCCAAGATCGCGCCATTGGAAAAACCGGTGCTGATCGTTGGTGAGCGCGGCACCGGCAAGGAACTCATCGCGGCGCGGCTGCATTACCTGTCGAATCGCTGGGACGCCGAATATCTGAAGATGAATTGCGCCTCGATCAGCGACTCGCTGCTCGAGTCCGAACTCTTCGGTCACGAGGTCGGTGCGTTCACTGGCGCGACGCGCAATCACCGCGGACGCTTCGAACGCGCCGATGGCGGCACACTGTTCCTCGACGAACTCGCAACGACCTCGAAGCTCGTCCAGGAAAAAATCCTGCGGATCATCGAGTACGGCGAGTTCGAACGCGTCGGCGGCAGCAAGACGATTCGCGTCAGCGTGCGCCTCGTGGCGGCGACCAACGAAGATCTGCCGGCCCTCGCCGACAAGGGCGACTTCCGCCGCGATCTGCTCGACCGCCTCGCGTTCGACGTCATCACCTTACCGCCACTGCGCGAACGCCCGGAGGACATCACGCTGCTCGCGGAACACTTCGCAATCACGATGGCGTCTGAACTGGGTCAGACACATTTCCCCGGATTCACCGAGCGGGCGCGCAAGGCGCTGCTCGGGCACCACTGGCCGGGCAACGTGCGTGAACTCAAGAACGTCGTCGAGCGTTGCGTGTATCGCAATCCGGATCCGTTGAAGCCGGTTGACGACATCACGCTCGACCCGTTCGATTCGCCGTATCGGCCGCGCCACGCGCCCGCAACGCAGATACCGTCGCCGAACAAAACGCAATTACCCACTGATCTGAAGGAGAGCGTCGCCGAGTTCGAGATCGACCTGGTCAATCGCGCGCTCGAAGACGCGCGTTTCAATCAACGCCGCGCAGCAGAACTGTTGGGGCTGACGTACCACCAGCTGCGGGGCTACTTGAAGAAATACAACCTGCTCAAGGGCGGTGACAGCGCCGCCGACTGATGCCCGATCAATTCCCGAAGCACATCGTCGCCTACGTCGACCCGCTGTCGGTGCGCGCGGGCGACACCCTCAACGTATTCGTCAGCTGCGAGGTACCCGGCGAGTTCGTCGCCTCGCTGGTCGAACTGGTCAGCGGCGACGACCGCGCGCACGGTACCGGGTTTCGCGAAATCGAATTGGCAGCATCCTTCGCCGGTGCGTATTCGGGAGCGCGGCAACCGCTCACCCCTGGTTCGTATGCAGTGTTGCCCGCGCTACCGGCTGGCGCGCAACGTACGTTTGCGTGCTATTTCTATCCCACGTTGCTCGAGGCCCGCGAACAGACACTGGTACGAGGGGGCGGGTTTCGTGTCCGGATCAGTGACGGGGGCGTCGCCATCCTCTGCGGTGACGCGCGCGTCGATGTGAGCGCGGCGTTGCACGAGCGCCGCTGGCATCGCCTCGTGGTATCGGTCGGCGCGCGGCTCGATGTTCACGTCGAACGCCTGCCGTCCGGGCCGTTCGAGGAAGCCAACACAGTGCGCTCCACGGGCTCGGCGCCGCTCGACACGCATGTTGCACGCGGCGACTGGGAACTGGCGCGTGAGGCGCCGGGATGCGGCCATTTCAACGGACGCATCGAAGCGGTGCGGATCTACGGCGTTGCAATGGACGTCGACGCTGCACTGCGCGACCTCGACTTGCCGCGCCCGATGAATCCCGATCTGCTCGGCGCGTGGGACTTTTCGCTCGACATCGACACGTGCGTTCTCGTCGACACATCGGGCCACGCCAGACATGGTTCCACGCACCAGATGCCAACGCGCGCAGTGAGGGGCGCGCATTGGCGCGGCGGCGTGTTCAACTGGCGCGAAGATCCGGCGCAGTACGCGGCGGTTCATTTTCACGAGGACGATCTCGTCGATGCACAGTGGCGACCCAGCATGCGCTGGACGGTTCCGGACGATCTCAAGTCGGGTGTCTACGCGGTGAAGCTCACGCTCGGCGCCAGCGAAGACTACGCGCCGTTCTTCGTTCGCGCGGCGCCGCATCATCGCCGCGCCCCGGTCGCGTATCTGGCGGCCACCGCCACGTACATCGCGTATGCGAACCAGCGCATCGGTTTTTCCGGCGCAATATTCGCACGCCGGACGCCACAATTCGCAAACGACGCGTACGTCGCCACGCACCCGGAAGTCGGCTATTCGTTATACGAGCATCACCGCGACGGCAGCGGCGTGCACTATTCGTCGCGTCTGCGTCCGGTCCTCAACCTGAAGCCGAAAGGCGTGTCGTGGTCGTTTACGGCAGATTGCAACCTCACGGCGTGGCTGCACCACCTCGGCCAGCCATTCGATGTGGTCACCGACGAAGACCTGCATCGCGACGGCGCGCGCGCGCTCGACGGCTACGCCACAGTGATCACCGGCACGCATCCGGAGTACTACTCGACTTCAATGCTCGATGGCCTGTGCGAGTGGCTCGGTGCCGGCGGCCGCCTGATGTACATGGGCGGGAACGGCTTCTACTGGCGTGTCGCCTACTGTCCGGACAACGCGGCGATCATCGAAGTGCGCCGCGCCGAGGACGGCACGCGTGCGTGGATCGCGCAGCCCGGCGAGTACTTCCACTCCTTCAATGGCGAATACGGCGGCTTGTGGCGGCGCCTCGGGCGGCCCCCGAACGCGCTCGTTGGGGTGGGCTTCGCCGCGCAGGGTTTCGATGGTGGTACGTATTATCGACTGACGTCCGCTGCTGCGAATCCGCGGGCAGCGTTCATCGTCCAGGGACTCGAGAACGTCGAGCGCATCGGCGACCACGGCACCCAAGGCGGAGGTGCGGCGGGTGAAGAGATCGATCGGTACGATGCGTCGTTGGGATCGCCGCAGCACGCGCTCGTCATCGCCAGTTCGGAAAATCACCGGCCGGGCATGCTGCGGGTCAAGGAAGAGTTTTTGATGATGCGGCCGCTCGGCAACGACCCCGACGTGCGCGCCGATATGACCTTCTTCGAGACACCGGCAGGCGGCGCAGTGTTCAGCACCGGCTCGATCTCATACGCCGGCGCGCTATCGACCAACGGCTACGACAACGATATCGCGCGCCTCACCGGCAACGTGTTGCGGCGCTTCATCGATCCGGCACCGTTTCCGTTCCCGCCGCCGTAGCGCAGCGCGGCTGACGTCACTGCGCTTTTGCGGTGAACCCCGCGTCGACGGGAATCTCGACGCCATTGACGAACCGCGCCGCATCACACAGCAGGAACACGACCACGCCGGCGACATCGTTCGGTTGCCCGATACGGCCGCCAGGATAGGACGCAGCGACGCCCGCGATCGCGGACTCCATCGACGCAATTCGCCCCGAGCTGACGAGTGCCTCGAGGGGCTCGCGCGCGAGCGCAGTGTCGATCGGACCCGGATGCAACGAGTTCACTCTGATGCGCATGCCGAGCTGGGCGAACTCGAGCGCGGCCGCCTTCGTCAGCAGGCGGATTGCGCCCTTTGCCGCACAATACGCGGCAAAAAACGGCTGCCCGCCAAGCCCGTAGATCGACGAAAAATTGACAATCGCAGTGCCATGAGCCGTGTTCTGTGCCGTGCGCGCCAACAGCGCCGCACACGCGCGCACGCCGAGAAAGGTGCCGTCGTTGTTGATCGCATTGATGTGCCGGTAGTCGTCCAGCGTCGTCTCGAGCAGCGGCCTCATCAGAATTTTGCCGGCGTTGTTGACGAGACCGTGTAGTGCGCCAAACTCGCGCTCCACGCGCGCGACAACCCCCGCCCATTCGTCTTCGCGTGTGACGTCGAGCGGCAAAAACCGCGCCCGCAACTCACCGGCAAGCGCTTCGGCCTGCGGCGCGATGTCTGTCATGACGAGGCGCCCACCTTGCAGGACGACTTCGCGACAGATCTCAGCACCGATCCCGCCGCCGGCCCCGGTTACGAGAATCGTTTTACCCGCAAGTACGCCTTCGCTCATTGCATCGCTTCCCTTGATTTTCGGAGTTGAGCGCGAACGCGCCCGTCGCGGATTTCAGACGCGCACAAGCTTATCCTACGAGCGCAATCGTCCGGTGCGTATCGTGCCGACGCATCGCAAGAGGGGTATTCGTGCTCAAGCCCGCGTCGGAATCTGCGCCTCGTTTCTGGTCGTACCTGAATAGCAAAGAGATCGACTTCCGACCGACCGGTGCGCTGCGTTGGTGGCTGCTCGGCC
>CAYUMA010000859.1:0-1734 GCA_964445675.1 uncultured Pseudomonadales bacterium
GCGCATGAATCTGAACGGCCGCATCGTCTGCTGCGGCGTGGTGTCGCAATACGACACCGCAAATCCGGCGTCGGGGCCGCGCGGCGTACCGGGCTTGTTGGTGACGAAACGCCTGAAGATGCAGGGTTTTATAGTGTCCGACTATGTCGATCTGCTCGAACAGGCCGAGCGCGAGCTCGCCCAGTGGACCGCGCAGGGTAAGCTCAAAGTCGTCGAAGACGTCATCGACGGGCTCGACAACGCGCCGGCCGGCCTGGTCGGACTGCTAGCGGGAGACAATCGCGGCAAGCGGATGATCCGCGTCGCGCGCGATTGATGGACGTCCTGCTGTCGGCCAAAGTGGCCGCGATCTTCGTCTTGATTCTCGGCAATGCGTTTTTTGTCGCGTCCGAAATCGCGTTGACGTCCGCGCGGCGCAGCCGGATTGCGCAGCTCGCATCCGAAGGCGACAGCAGCGCCCGCATCGTGCAGATGCTGCATGCCAATCCCGAACGCTTCTACTCGGTCACGCAGATCGGCATCACGTTGATGTCGCTCGCGCTCGGCGCCATCGGGATCGCGACGTTCACCGAAATCATCGATCCGCCGCTGGTGAACGGCCTGACGCATCTGAGTTTTCTCGGCAGTGCGTTGACGTCGGAGTCGGTCGCGCACACCACGGCGCAAGTGCTTGCGTTCTTGCTCGTATCGACGCTGCACATCGTCGGCGGCGAACTGGCGCCGAAGGTGTATGCGTTTCACAAGCCGGAAGCGCTGAGCCTGTCGGTCGCGCGCCTCATCGACCTGTTGTATCGGCTGTTCAGATGGTTCATCTGGCTCTTGAACTACATGTCGAGCGCGTTACTGAAGTTGTTCGGCCAACGCGACCTGACCGCGCCGGGCGGCGGACACTTCTCGATCTCCGAGGAGGAGCTCAAGATGATCCTGCTCGCGAGCGAATCCGCCGGTGTGCTCGGCGCCGCGGAAACCGCGATGATCCGCGGCGTTTTTGATCTGGAAAAACACACCGCCGGCGAAGTGATGACGCCGCGCAACCTCGTGGTCGGAATTCCGGTCGCTGCGACGATCGACGGGGCGCTCGACATTTTCCGCACCGATCGACACCACCGCTATCCGGTGTACGACGGCAGCATCGATCGTATCGTCGGCATTCCGTCGATCAAGGAACTGCTGAATCACATCGACTTGAGTCACGGCAACTCCGACGGACTCAAACCGATCAAGGACCTGATGTTGCCGGCGTACCTGATTCCGGAAACGATGTCGCTGAAATCGCTACTGAAGGAATTTCGCGCGCAACGCCAGCAGATGGCGACCGTGATCGATGAGTTCGGCGGCACCGCGGGACTCGTCACGCTCGAAGACGTGCTCGAAGAAATCGTCGGTGAATTCGAAGACGAGTACTCGCCGCGCGCCAAATCGCTGCGCATCCGCCGTCACGGTGATCAGCTGCTGATCGATCCGCGCATTCGCATCGACGAGTTCACCGACGCGGTCGGCGTGCATATTCCGCCAGGTGACTACACGACACTGTCCGGTTTTATCTACCAACGGCTCGAGCGCATTCCGCTATTGAAGGATCGTATTGTGCTTCCCGACTGCGTGTTGACGGTGATCGCACTCGACGGACCGCGCATCGTGCAAATCAGCTGCGCGCTGACAAAGCACGCCGCCGTAGACGCACGCGACGCCTCATCCTGATTACGATCCGAGCCGGTAGCGGACTTTGAACAC
>CAYUMA010000860.1:0-2430 GCA_964445675.1 uncultured Pseudomonadales bacterium
GCAGGGTGTGACGATCAACGACAAGCACATCGAGGTGATCGTGCGGCAGATGTTGCGCAAGGTGGAAATTACCGATCCGGGTGAGTCGTCGTTGATTCGCGGAGAGCAGTTGGAACATGTCGCTGTGGTTGAAGAGAACGAACGCCTGGCAGCCGAGTCGAAAGATCCGGTTCGGTTCGAGCGGCAATTGCTCGGCATCACGAAGGCGTCTCTGGCGACTGAGTCGTTCTTGTCTGCGGCCTCGTTCCAAGAGACGACACGCGTGTTGACCGAAGCGGCGGTGACCGGTAAGCGCGACTTCTTGCGCGGCCTCAAGGAAAACGTCGTCGTGGGTCGTTTGATCCCTGCAGGTACCGGGCTTGCGTATCACAGCGAGCGCAAACGCAGACGCGAGCAGGAATTGGCAACTCGGCTCGCCAAAGAGCAGGGCGCGACAGCAGACGAGATCGAAGCAGCACTGGCTGAAGCGCTGAGCAGCAGCGGTCGGTGACGAGGGACCACGGAGCCTTGCGGCTCCGTGGTTCGGCGGTTGCGGCCCAATGTGAGAGCGACTAGAATCGCGCCCCTTTATCCGGGGGCCAATCAAGCGCCCCCGGTTTGTATCCGGATGGAGAAACTCAATGGCGACGATCAGCCAACTCGTGCGCAAGCCGCGCAGGAGAAAGGTCGAGAAGAACCAGGTGCCTGCGCTGCAGGGCTCGCCGCAAAAGCGAGGCGTTTGCACGCGCGTCTACACGACTACGCCGAAAAAACCCAATTCGGCGCTGCGCAAAGTTTGCCGTGTCCGCCTGACGAACGGTTACGAAGTTGCGTCGTACATTGGTGGTGAAGGCCACAATCTTCAGGAGCACTCTGTGGTGCTGATTCGCGGAGGTCGCGTGAAAGACCTGCCCGGCGTCCGCTATCACACGGTACGCGGAACCTTGGATACGTCCGGAGTGACGGATCGCCGCCAAGGTCGATCGAAATACGGAGCAAAACGCCCGAAATAGTCTGACGAGCGGCCACTGCCGCGAACTCGACTCCAAGTAAGGCCGGCCCAGCGTGCCGGACTACCCTGAATAGAGGAGCACAATTGCATGCCAAGACGTCGCGTCGCTGCTAAACGCGCAATATTGCCGGATCCGATGTACGGCAATCAGGTTCTCGCCAAGTTCATCAACCATGTCATGGTCAGCGGCAAGAAGGCTGTTGCCGAAGGCATTGTCTACGGCGCACTCGAGCGTATTCGAGAGCGGGGTAAATCGGATCCGGTTGAGGTATTCCAGAAGGCGCTGGAAGCGATCGCGCCGTATATCGAAGTGAAATCGCGGCGCGTTGGCGGAGCCACGTATCAGGTACCGGTTGAAGTTCGCCCGTCTCGGCGACAAGCGCTGGCAATGCGCTGGCTGGTCGACAATGCGCGCGGGCGCGGCGAGAAGTCGATGGCCGCGCGTCTTGCGGGCGAGATCTTCGATGCGGCCGAAGGTCGTGGCGGCGCTGTCAAAAAACGTGAAGACACGCATCGCATGGCGGAAGCCAACAAGGCGTTTGCGCACTACCGATTCTGATTGCGAAGCCTGTGCGAACACACTCAGTTGAGCGGCGCGAAGATCCGGCGCCGGGCGATCGGCGGAGGGGGGGTATGCCTCGGACAACGCCCGTTTCGCGTTATCGCAACATTGGCATCGTTGCGCACGTCGACGCTGGAAAGACGACCACGACCGAACGTGTGCTCTTTTACACGGGCGTGTCTCGCAAGCTCGGCGAGGTGGAAGACGGCGCCGCCATCATGGACTGGATGGAGCAGGAGCAGGAGCGCGGCATCACGATCACGTCGGCGTGCACGACATGCTTCTGGGCTGGCATGGACAAGCAAGCCGAGCAGCATCGCATCAACATCATCGACACGCCTGGGCACGTGGACTTCACGATCGAAGTGGAGCGCAGTTTGCGCGTGCTCGACGGCGCCTGTGTCGTGTTTTGCGCGACGTCCGGTGTTGAACCACAGTCGGAGACGGTTTGGCGTCAGGCCAACAGATATCGCGTACCGCGCATCGTGTTCGTCAACAAGATGGATCGTGCCGGCGCCGATTTCCTGCGCGTGGTCCAACAAATTCGCGAGCGCCTCGGCGCAACGGTTGTGCCGCTCCAATTGCCGATTGGGGTCGAGGAGCGATTCAAGGGTGTCGTCGATCTGATCAAGATGAAGGCGATCTATTGGAACGAGTCGGACCAGGGCCTCTCGTTCGACGTGAGGGACGTTCCGCAGGACATGCGCGCGCTTTGCCTCGAGTTTCGCGAGCGGATCATCGAGGCGGCGGTCGAGACCAGCGAAGAGATGACGGAGAGGTATCTGAGCGGTATCGAACTTACAGAGACCGAAATCAAGAAGGGTATACGCGCGCGAACGATCGCGAACGAAATCGTGCCGGCGTTGTGCGGTTCCGC
>CAYUMA010000861.1:0-2492 GCA_964445675.1 uncultured Pseudomonadales bacterium
CACAATCTGCGTTGGTTCGAGGTGAGCCAGGTGCGCGGCGAGATCCATGCCGACAAGATCGCGCATTGGCAGGTCACGCTGAAGGTTGGATTTACGCTCGACGACAATCCGAACGGGTGATTGGGCAATCGCGGTCTGGAGACCGCTCCCACAGGCTTGTAGGAGCGATCTCCAGATCGCGATTCTCGGCGAAACACCATCAAAAGGAGGTTCGATCATGATCGGGCTGAAGGAATTGACTGTCCGCGGCGCCAAGAGCCTCGCCGACGCCCACGCGCGCCATCGTTGGAACGTTAGCCCCGACTACAACGTCGCAGTCGACTGCCTCGACCGGCCGTTCCACCAGAACGATGCCGTCGCGCTGTACTACGAGGACGACGTCGGCAACACCGCGACGTACACCTTCGGCCAGATGCGCGAAGCGAGCTGCCGTATGGCAAATGCGCTGCGCGGTCTCGGCATCGGCCGCGGCGATGTCGTCGCCGTGCACACGCCGCAGCGGCCGGAGACCGCGATCCTGCACATGGCGCTGTATCGCCTCGGCGCGATCGGTTTGCCGATCTCCAAGCTCTTCGGTCCCGACGCGATTCAGTACCGGCTGGAGAACAGTTCGGCAAAGGCGATCCTCATGGAGCCGGAGACGGTCGCCAAGCTCGACGGCGTGCGCGACTCCATCGCAACGCTGCAACACGTGATCGTCTGCGGCGGCAAGGCGGCCGGCCTTGGCGGCGAGACGGTGGACGGCATCGACTTCGACGACCTGCTCGCCAACGGCGCCGCGAAGTTCGCGCCGGATCGCGTATCGCAAGCCGAGGATCCGCTGCTGCTGATGTACACCTCGGGCACCACCGGCAATCCCAAAGGTGTGCTGCATGCGCATCGCTACAACCTCGGCCACAACGGCATCGATTACTCCTACAACTTTCTGCGCGACGGCGACCTCTACTACAGTCCCGCGGACTGGGCGTGGGCGGGCGGTCTGCTCGACGGGCTGCTCGCGATCTGGCCGTACGGCATTCCGGTACTCGCGTATCGCAGCAAAGCGCGCTTCGATCCCGACGTGACGCTGCGCCTGCTCGAGAAGTACGGCGCGAGCGTCGGTCTTTATCCGCCCACCGCGCTGAAGACGTTGCGCGAGGTCAAGCAGCCGCGCGAGAAGTACAAGAACCTGCGCCTGCGCTGTGTCGTTAGCGGCGCCGAGCCGGTGCCGCCCGAGCTCGCTCGTTGGGTCGATGAAGAGCTGCAGGTCGAGTTCAATCAAGGATTCGGCCAGACCGAGGCCAACTACTTCATCGGCACGTGCGGTGCGCTCGAGCCGTACACGCTCGAAGCGCTGGGCAAGGCTTATCCGGGGCATCGCGTGGCCGTCGTCGATGCGCAAGGTGAGCCGGTCGAGCACGGAGAAATTGGCGAAATCGCCATCGGCAGAGAGAGCCCGGTCGTGATGCGCGAGTACTGGAAAAATCCGGACGCGATGCAGGAGAAGTTCAAGGGCGAGTGGTTGGTGACCGGCGACATGGGTTACGCCGACGACGAAGGCTACTTTTACTTTCAGGGCCGCGGCGACGACGTCATCAAGACGTCGGGTTACCGCGTCGGCCCCGCCGAGATCGAAGCGAAGATCATCGAGGTGAAGGGTGTCGCGTCGTGCGCGGTGATCGGTGTGGCCGACGCGAAGCGCGGGCAGGCGATCAAGGCGTTCATCAAGGTCATGCCCGGCGTCGAGAAATCCGATGCGCTGATTCGCGAGATTCAGGCGCACGTGAAACAGAAGCTTGCGGCGCACGAATACCCGCGCGAGATCGAGTTCATCGACGAATTCCCGATGACGGTGACGGGGAAAGTTCGCCGGCGCGATCTGCGCGACGCAGAGGAGAAGAAGCGCGCGGCGGCGGGCAGTTAGCGCATGCAGGACATCCAACTCGTCGCGCTCGATATCGACGGCACGCTGATCGCACCGGGTGCCGGTCATGAAGCGCTCCCCGATGCCGACATCACAGATGCGATCGCGCGCCTGGTTGATGCCGGCGTTGTGGTGGTGCTCGCGAGTGGTCGTATGTATCCGGGGACGGCGCGGATCGCGAATCATCTCAGACTCACCAGCCCGTTGATCTGCCAGCAAGGCGCGAGCGTCCATCGGCTGGATGGCAGTCTGCTGCACCGATATGCGATCGATGCCGACATTGCGGAACAACTCGTCGCGTACGCGCTGGAACACGACTGGCCGTACGCGTGGTTCGACGCGGTGCGCTATCTCGTCTCACGTCCGAACGACGCAAGCGCTTTTTATGGTCGCGTATCGGGCGTCGTTCCGGAGTATCGCGTCGACGCGCACCGCGCCGGTGTCATTCCGACCGGCATCGACATCATCAGCACCGCGGAACGCGCCAACGGCGTCCATCAGCATCTCGAAGCGCGTTACGGCGACCGCATCAATCTGTTGGACTTTCCCTCGGTGACGGCCGCGCACGCGCGGGAGGCGAGCAAGGGAA
>CAYUMA010000862.1:0-1859 GCA_964445675.1 uncultured Pseudomonadales bacterium
CGACGCCGCAGTTCCGCGACGATCGCAATCACCGGTGATTGCGCGCCGGCTTCCCAGCCCGGCAACCGCATCTCGGCGACCGTGAAGAACTTCGCGAGTTGCACGAGACGCGCGTCACTTAAGTTTGCGAACAGCGGTAACCACAGCTCGCGCGGATGTTTCATCAGCGCGGCGAGCTCGCGCACTTCGTCCGCCGACAGACCCAACGTCGCGTGGTCCAGATGATCCGCGGCGTCGGCCAATCGCGCGAGGCTCCGCGCATCGATTGCCGGATCGTGCGGTTGCCACACTCCAACATCGGCCATCGTTCATCCCAGCGTCACAACTTGCGATCAGCCTACCGTCCTTTACAACGTAGGCACAACCATTCCGAAAGCCCGTGCTGGAATGGCCCGCTGGTTCTTTTCAAGGGTGCTTCAGCCATGTTTTCGGAGCGCATATTTCAGAAAGAAGACGGTCGTTGGTACTTCCGCATCCGCGGCAATACCAGCATGGGTCCGTATACGAATCACCGCGAAGCCAACGACAGCCTGAACCGCTACGTCGCGTCGTGTATGCGCCAGGCCGAGATGAGCTTGACGTGGCCGCGCTGGCTGCACGTCAAGTATTGGGCGCGGCGCTTCAACGAGACGCAGCACACCCCGACCGCAACGCGCGCACGGCAAGCCTGATCCGAACTCTCGGCGCCGCTGCTGGTTGAACACCCGCACCGGCGGGGCCTTTGCCGCGTTCCCGTATACTTTGCGCGATGCGCAAAGTCCTACTCTCTATCGTTTTCGTTCTCTTCGCGTTGGTCGTCGGTATCTGGTGGCTGCTCGCGGACGCGAATCGATTCAAACCGGAACTCGTTGAGCTGATCCGCGCGAAAACCGGCCTCGCGGTCGAGATTCGTGGCGACCTGGCGTGGCGCTGGTGGCCACCGGTGCAGCTCGTCGCGAATGACGTCAGCGCCGACTGGGTTGCGAACACCGCCGCGCCGATGCTCATGACGCGCGCATTGCGACTCGACGCAGACGCGCTTGCTCTTCTGTCGCGCAATCCGAAGTTGCTCATTCAAGGCGTTGCGATCGACGGTCTGCGCGCGCGGCTCACACAGCGCGGCGAGCACGCGAACTGGATGCCACCCACCGAACCCGGCGCTGCGACAGCAGCGGTGGTGCCACCGCTGCCGATTCCATTGCCCCTGAGTGGGGCACCGCCACCGTGGGAAGTCGCGAGCATCGCGATCAGCGACGCAGTCATCGACTATGTCGTTGACGACGACGCGACGCAGATTCGCATCGACGCGCTGCACGTGAGTGACATCGCCCCGACGCGGCAATTTCCGCTGCACGCAAAACTGTTAGTCAAACGGCCGCACCGCGAGATCCCGTTGACCATTGCCGCGAAGCTGACCTTCGACGAACTGGTGGCCCAGTGGCAGATTGAGGCGATCGACATCCGCGGATCGGTCGGCCGCTCCCCGTTCCGATTGACCGGCAACGCACGGATGAATACGGCCGCGCCGAAGGTCGACTTCGATCTCGCTCTCGACCGATACGACGTACCTTCGAGCGCAACAGCCATTGCGTCGTTGGGTGGCGGCTCGTTCGCGCTGATCGCGTTCGCGGCGCCGGTGATTGCGCTGGATGGATCCCTCGACGAACCGCTGTTGCCACTCGACCTGGTCGCCAGCGTCGATTGGAACGGCAAACTCGCGATCGCCCAACTACTCTACGATGGCGCGACGTTTACGAACGCAACGATTCAGTCGAGCAACACCAGTAGTGCAATAGACGCATCAATCGATCTGCCGCAGTTTTTCGGTGGCAATGCGACCACGCGACTGACGATCGATGCCATAGCGAGTCCGCCGCAGT
>CAYUMA010000863.1:0-13388 GCA_964445675.1 uncultured Pseudomonadales bacterium
CGCCGCCCGCCCACAATGGCATTCAGCTTTGGATCGGCATCGACGACGACGTTGCGCGTGCCCGCGCACGTCTCGCCAAAGGCATGCAGCAGTTTTATCGGATACCGTTCGAACGCTTCGAGAAGTACGCCCCCTACGGGACGCCGCAGCGCGTCGCGGAGTCGCTGTCGCGTTACCGGGACGCCGGCTGCCGGCTATTCAACCTGATGCCGATCGCAGCCGATCAGGACGCGGGTATCGCGGCCGTCGCCGAGATTAAGCGGCTGCTCACATAAGAGTTTGCGGTGCCGCATAGCACCCCATTCTGGGCTCGGTTAGCATCGCGCGCATGAGCGCGCACCATGACCACGAGCATCACAGTCACACCGAAGAACGCGGACTTTCGGCCGCGTTCTTGCTCGTCGCGACCTATATGGTCGTCGAAGCGGTCGGTGGTTGGTTCACCAATTCGTTGACGCTGCTCGCCGACGCGGGACATATGTTCCTCGACGCATCTGCTCTGGGCCTAGCGTGGGCCGCGGCGCGGTTGTCGCGGCGCGAGACCGATTCGAACCTGTCGTACGGATACCACCGCTTTCAGGTGCTCGCGGCGTTCGTCAACGGCTTGAGTCTGTTGGCGCTGTGCGGGTGGATCGTCGTACATGCGGTGGGCCGAATAGGCGCGCCCGAACCGATGCTGGCGTCGCCGGCGCTGGTAATCGCGGGCATTGGCTTGATCATCAATCTGGTTGTGCTGCGGTTGCTGCACGCGCGCGCCGCGCATTCCATCAATACGCGCGCGGCGAGGTTGCACGTGATCGGCGACCTGCTGGGCTCGGTCGCGGCGATTGCGGCCGCGGCGTCAACTTTGTTGACCGGATGGAACTACGCGGACCCGATCCTGGCATTCGTCGTCGTCGCGATTCTGCTGCGGGGCGCGGTGCGTGTCGTCATCGACACGGGCCATATCCTGCTAGAAGGCGTACCCCAACATCTGGATCTCGACCAGATCAAGTCGCGCCTCATCCAGAACGTCAGCAACGTCATCGAGGTCCACCACGTGCACGCGTGGGCGCTGACGACCGAGCGACCGCTGCTGACGCTCCACGCGACGATCACCGAAGGCACCGACGCGCACACCGCAGTCGCGCGCATCAAGGCGGTCCTGATGAACGACTTCGGCATTCATCATTCGACGATTCAAGTCGAACAGGGGCCTTGCCCCGACTCCGACCACCACCACTGAGCTGAACCTGACGCACGGAATCAGCCGAGCAGGTCGAGCGCGCGCGTCACGAGCGGTTCCATCGATAGCTTCGTGATCTCCCATAGCGGATCGTCGCGTTTGCCGCGTCGGTGCAGGCTGAGGTTGAAGCCGGTGATGATCGCGAACTTGTACGCCGCCAGCGCGCGGAACCAGTTGATGTCGCGCAGCGGTTTTCCCCACGCGTCGCGATACATCGAGATCAACGTATCGGGATCGAGAAAGCTCGGCCGTGGATCCGGTCCTGTGTGCCACGCAGCGGGATCGCTGAACGTCGCGATCCAGCCGACGTCGTTGAGGGTTGCGCCAACGCCGGTCAACTCCCAATCGATCACGGCGAGCAGCCCGCCCGTCCGCGAGCAGAACAAGTTGGCCGTCTGAAAATCACCGTGAAATACGCCGACCGGCGCGTCGGTCGGCAGGCGCTCGAGCAGACGCTCGCGGACGCGCGGAACCAGCGCGAGACGGTCCGGATCAGCGGCGCGTTCGTAAAACCGATCCCAGCGCGTCACGTCGTCCTCGAATGGGATCGGCGCGCCGAGATAGGGCGTGTCGCGCCGCCAATCGAGGCGATGAATCTGCGCGAGCGCGGACATCGCCTGATTGCCCAGTTCCTCGAGCACGTTGCGCTCGAGGGAAGCGCCCCACTCGCCCGCGCCGATGCGCAGCACGTCGCCGTCGAGTTTTCGGACGATGAAGTAGGGACACCCGAACCATTTCGGATCGTCGCCGGACCAGCGCACGCTGCAGTGCGGTACCGACGTCGCGTCCAGCGCGTTGAGTACCGCAACCTGTCGCAGCACGTCCGCCGTGCCTTTCCACTGCACGTTCGGCGGCGGCAGCCGGATGAACCAGCTCTCGACATTGCCGTGCGCTGCGACACTGAAGCCGTACGCAAAGCCCGCGTGGCCGGGCATTTTGTGAACGTCGAATACGCGCGCGTTCGGATCTGCGTATTGCGTCTGGCAGAACGGGCCCAAACGACTGCCCAGCTCGTCGAGTTCCATCGCTGTTTCTCCGATGACCCGACGACCTATACCGCAGCCGGTCCCGGAAATCGATCGCGCAGGATGCGCTTGAGGACTTTGCCGCTTGGATTGCGAGGGATCTCGGCCACGAACGCGACGCCGCGCGGCTGCTTGAAACCCGCGAGCCGACCGCGGCAGAACTCGATGACGTCCTGCTCGCGCAATGCGGCGTCCTTACGCACGACGATCGCAAACGGCGATTCGCCCCACCGCGCGCTCGGCTGCCCGATCACCGCCACTTCGGTGATACGGTCGTACCCCATCAGCACATTTTCGACCTCGGCCGGATACACGTTCTCGCCCCCGGAAATGATCATGTCCTTGATGCGGTCTTGAATGTAGATGTAGCCGTCGGCATCGGCGGTCGCGATGTCGCCGGTGCGCAGCCAACCACCGACGATCGTCTCGGCCGTCGCCTCGGGCCGATTCCAATAGCCCAGCATCACGTGTGGACCGCGCACCAGTACTTCGCCGGATTCGCCCGGTGCGCATTCCGCACCGGCCGCGTTGACGACTTTGACGTCCGTGTGAAAAAACGCCTTGCCGGTCGAGCCGATCTTTTTCAATGCATGCTCGGCGTCGATCAGACACGCGGGTCCGCAGCTCTCGGTCAGGCCGTAGATCTGGTGAATCTCGATGCCCAGCTTCTCGTACGCCTGAATCAACGGCTCGGGCACCGGTGCTGCACCGCACCAGCACCAGCGCAGCGACGAATAATCGAAACGGTCCAAATCGCCGACCTGCAGCATGAAGTTGAGCATCGCCGGAACGCCGAGACCGCAGGTGATCTTTTCGGACTCGATCAGCTGCCACGCGCGCACGGGATCGAACGTGCGCATGACGATGCTCGTCGCGCCGCGATACACGTTCACCGTCAACGGCGTCAGCGCGCCGACATGAAACATCGGCAGGCACGCGAGGTAACGCTCGTGTTCCCGGTAGTGCGTCGTCGCCGCGATCGTCAGCACGCCCCACATCGAGGTCGTGTGCGTGTGGATGACCCCCTTTGGCAAACCGGTGGTGCCCGACGTGTACATGATGTACAGCATGTCGTCGTCACGCGCGCCGAGCTCGGGTTCGGTAGCAGCCGCCGCATCACGAAACCGTTGGTAGCTGCCGGCGAATGCCGCGACCGGCTCCCGGTCTTCGACCTGTAGCCACTGCGTGACGTCGGTCCGCGCGCCGCGCGCGTGGAGTTCTGCGACCGTTTCGAGAAATTCCTCGCCGTAGATCAGCCGCGTCGTGCCACTGTCTTTCAGTATGAATTCCAGTTCATCCGGGACGAGCCGCCAGTTGAGCGGCACAACGACCGCGCCGATCTTTGCCAGCGCAAAGTAGGCTTCCATGAACTCGACGCTGTTCATCAACAACAGGCCGACCCGCTCGCCTGGCGTGACGCTCGCAGCAACGAAGGCGTTGCCGAGCTGGTTGCTGCGCGCGTTGAGCGCCCTGAAAGTCAGCCGAATGCCGCTGCCGTCGACGTAGGCATCCCGATCCGGGTTCAGGTACGCCCGTTTGGTCAAAAATGCACCGATGTTGTTCTGCACGAAACCCTCCTTCCAGGACGCGCGCATGTTGTTCGCACGTGCGTCCGCATTCTGGTGAATTCACGTCGATCTTTGAACTGTCGTTTGCATGCATTGGGAGCGAAACAGATGTGTTACAAAAATTCCCAAAATGTTCTTTGCTGCTCCGCGTCAAAACTCGTAGACTTCTCGCGTTTTTCGGGGTCTCCCCATCCCGAATGACAAAATGGCGTGGTGCGGTGTCTCTCTCCCCCCTCCCAGCACCGCAATGACAGTACTCCGTACTGTCCCACGCCACCCTTTTTCCACCCGACCAATCCGCTAAGTCCGTACTGGACACGACGTCGTCGTTCTGTACACTGACTTTCCCCTGTCCCGTTGTCGAGGCGCCTCGTGACCGAGACCGAACTGTACCGCATCGGTACGGTCGCCAAGCTCACCGGCATCAGCGTCGAATGTCTGCGCGCGTGGGAACGACGCCACGGCTTCGAACCCGCCGAGCGGGCCGGCCGCACGCGGTACTACAGCCGCAGTCAGCTCAAACGTCTGCAGACGATCAAAACGTTGACCGAAGCCGGACATCCGATTTCATCGCTCGTGGAATTGTCAGCGGAACAACTCGACGCGCGCGTCGGCATCACGCAGCCGCGCGTGCGACCGCACCGCCTGCCACAGGTCGGCCTCGTTGGACCCAACCTGCTGATTCTCGAACAGGATGCGCCGGACTCGGATCTCGCCGAGGTCAGTTGCCGTTGGGTCGGCATCGATGACTTCGTCGGCAGCCGCGCCGCCGAACGCGCGCAACTTGACGTGGTCGCGGTACAGATTCCCAGTCTAAATGCTGATGATCTGCAGCGAGTGCGCGTCGCCGTGCCAGACTGCCGGCTGTTGGTGATATATCAATTCGCAAGCCGTGAGGCACTACGTCTGGTCGAAGATCCACACGGTGCGACCGCGCTCGCGTGGCCGCTGACGTGGCCCGATCTGATGCGCGCGTGCGCAACACCGGCGGGAGACTCGACGCGCGCGGGTCGCACCGCGCCGCGCCGCTACGCTGATCATGAACTCGTCGAGATCGTCAGCCGCGCGCGCAGCAGCGGCACCGACGCGCCGCGCCACCTCGTCGATCTCATCACCCACCTGAACGCGTTCAGCGACTACGCGACGCAATGCCTCGCGCAGGCGCACGACGCCGCGGTCTACGATCGTTTGCGCGAGGATGTCTCTTACGCGCGCGCGCAACTCGAGCGCGCACTCGCCGCGACCGTAGAGACGCGCAAAGCTCCGGCGTGAGCCGCTCCAAAAATTATCTATACAGACACTGTACAAAAGTGTTGACAATCTAGTTGTACTGTACATAATGCAATCAACTTGAGTTTCCGGCGTGTGTACAACTTCGTGATGCAGTCCTCCCTTTCAAGTGTCCTTCCCCCAGAAGAGAAGTTGTCTTCGCCGGCTGCCGCCGGCGACACGCCCTTTTATTCCCGCGTTTCGCGTCAGTTCCTGCCGAGGAGGCTAGTCGGCTCTGCTGGTCGATGAAGCGGGTTGGGCACTGCCCGGCAGCACCCGCGCCTTCTCGGATCGAAGTTCCTCTAATCGCTCTACCGGCCGTCGCGCCGCGCAACGCTCCACACTAATTTCGGCGCTCATGTGCGAGACTTTCGCGCCATGCGCCGCTGCTTCAACCGCACTCGACTCGTTTTGATCGCAGTCCTTCTGGCCGGCGGTTGCGGCGGCGGTGGTTCGGGCGGCGCGCCGATAGCACCCGTCGTCACGAATTCACCACCGCAGCCGGCATTCACCGTCACACCGACGAGCGGGTCTGCCCCGCTGACGGTGAACTTCGATGGCGGCAGCTCGAATGACCCGGACGGCACCATCGTCACCTTCACGTGGAGCTTCGGTGACAACACGCCCGACGCGGTCGGCAGTCGCGCAACCCATGTCTATTCGAGCGCCGGTAGTTTTCCGGCGCGGCTCACCGTAACGGACAACGCCGGCGCAAGTGCGTCGCGCTCGGCCCCGATCGACGTGACGCCCGCCAGCGGCAACTTCAGTTTGTCCGGGCATATCCAGGTGCTGCCATCAAGCGCAATCGACTCCGACGTCAACGACCCGGCCGCCCCCCTCGCCCGTAACAACACATTTGCACAGGCGCAACTGCTGCCAAACCCCGTGAGTCTCGGCGGCTATCTGAACCTCGCCGGTCAAGGCAGGGCCGGCGCGCTGCGCGATGGCGGCGACGTGACCGACAAATTCCAGATCAGCTTTGCCGGCGCCGAGAACATTCTGTTGACGGTGACCAATCCCAGCGTCGACATCTCGATGCTGCTGCTCGACGCGAACCAGACGGTCATCGACGCCACCGTCGTCAACGGCAGTTCGGGCTCGCTGTCGGTGCCTGCTGCGGGCAACTATTTCATCGAGCTCGACGTGCTCAACAGTGCCACGAACTATGTGTTGAACGTCGGCCAGGATGTAGCGATCACCAGTCGCGCGTTGCCGGCGCGTGCGTCCGATGATTTTGTACCCGGTGAATTGATCGTGCGGGGCGGTGATCCGCACGAGCCCGGCATTCGCCGCGTGACCGGCAGCGGTGATACTGCTCTGTTTGTCATCAACGCGGATTCGACTAAAGCCACGGCGATGAGCAAGCTCGACGCGCTGCGCACCGGCGCGCGCGCCTCAGTGCGGCTGGCCCGCAAATACGAGACGCTCGACGCGATCGCGCGCGTGACGCGCAAGCGTCCCCACATCCACGCCGAGCCCAACTACATTCGCCGTGCGAGTCGCGTTGCCAACGACCCGTTCTACGTTTACCAATGGCACTATCCGAACATCAACCTGCCGCTCGCGTGGGACCTCACCCAAGGCTCGAGTCAAGTCATCGTCGCAGTCATCGACACGGGCGTGTTGCTCAACCATCCGGATCTGCGCGGCCAACTCATCGCCGGCTACGATTTCATCCGGGATGCCGCGCGGGCGCGCGACGGCGACGGCATCGACCCCGATGCCAACGACGTCGGTGATCGCGGATTCGGTGGATCGAGTTCGTTTCATGGCACTCACGTCGCCGGCACGATCGCCGCGCGCAGCGACAACGGCGCCGGCGTCACCGGAATCGCATGGAATTCGCGCATCATGCCGCTGCGCGCTCTTGGCGTGGACGGCGGAACCAGCTATGACGTGATTCAATGCGTGCGCTTCGCCGCCGGGCTCTCGAACGATTCCAACACTGTCCCGGCGCAGCGCGCGGACATCATCAACCTCAGCCTCGGGTCGGGTTTTTCATCCCAATCCGAGCAGGACACATTCAACCAGGCGCGCGCCGCCGGTGTGATCGTCGTCGCCGCGGCCGGCAACGAGGCGTCGAGCAATCCATCATTTCCTGCGGCCTATGGCGGTGTCGTGTCGGTCGCCGCCACCACAATCACTAAGGCGCACGCGGCTTATTCGAACTTCGGCGGAACGATCGATGTCGCCGCACCCGGCGGCAATTCCGCGACCGACATCAACGGCGACGGTATCGGCGACGGCGTCGTCAGCACGATCGGCGACGACGGCGGCGGTGCGGTGACGTTCGGCTACGCCTCACTCACCGGAACCTCGATGGCGTCACCCCACGTCGCTGGTGTCGCGGCGTTGATGAAAGCCGTGTTCCCCGGTCTCACGCCTGCGCGGTTCGATGCTGCACTCGCGGCTGGTGACCTCACCGACGATCTCGGGGTGCCCGGCCGCGACGACACGTTCGGCCATGGCCTGATCAACGCTCAAAAAGCCGTCAATGCAGCCGCCGCACTCGCGAGCGGCGCCGGTGCACCGGTGGGTCCGGTGCTCGCGGCCTCGCCGTCCGCGGTCAACTTCGGCGTCTTCGATACGACGTTCGACGTAGAGCTGCGCAATGCCGGCGGCGGCAGTCTCACCATCGTGTCGGTGACGCCAAACCAACCGTGGCTGCAGGCGGTCGCGTTGAACGTCAACGCCGATGGCCTGGGCACTTATCGCTTGACCGTCGATCGCGGCCAGGTCAGCGCCGATGGCACTTACACCGACGTCGTCGCAGTGACATCGACCGCGAACTCGATCGACATCGGCGTAGTCATGCAGAGGCTGAGTGTCAGCCCGAGCGCAAACGCGGGACTGCACTATGTGCTGCTGATCGACAACACGACCGACGACGCAGTGAAATCCGCGGTCGTCAGCGCCAACAACGGTGTGTACACGTACAACTTTACCGGCGTCGGACCCGGACAGTATCTGATCTACGCCGGCACTGATTCGGACAACGACAACCTGATCTGTGATCCGGGCGAAGCGTGCGGCGCCTTCAGGACGCTCGACGCGCCCCAAGTGCTGACGATCAATGGTGATCGCACCGGCCTCGATTTCGTCAGTGGATTCCCGGTAAATTTGTTCAACTTGGGCGTCGATGCATCCCGACCCGTGCCGATCCAACCATGAGACAGCGCAAATCACTCATCCTCTTCGCCGCGTTGGTCTTGCCGATGGGCTGCGCGGACGCCGATCGTGTGGACGTCGTCCCGGTATTGACCAATGGCAACTGCCAGACGAACGAAAGCGGCGTACGCCTGATCGACTATGCGACGCTTGCCAAGTTCCGCGCGACGCATCTGATCGGCATGAGCGAGTCTGCCGAAGCCACGCAGAACCCGTTACGTCTGATCGCGATCGTGCCGGGTGAGTATCCGACGCCCGGCTACACCGTCGCGCTGCAGGCGGCGCCCGAATTAAACAGAGGCGCCATGACGTTGCAGATCAAGGTCGAGGAACCGGCCAAGGATGCGATCCTCGCGCAGATGATCACGCACCCGTGTCTGGTCGTTGGCGTCGCCGACCCGGCGGTGACGCACGTGCGCGTGATCGACGAGACGGCGGCCGTACTCGGCGAGGTCGACCTGCCGAAGCAGCCTTAGAGTTATCCCGCGATCAGCGCCAACGCCGCTTCGGCCCGACGCTGCACACCCTGTTTCTGGGCATCGAGGTTCACCTCTCGATGGCTGCCCATCGCGCCAACCAGATAGCGTTTGTAGACGCCCTGTCCGATCGCCGCGAGCCGCCAGTGCGAGAACGCACGGTAGTAGTTGATGCCCGACAGGTCACGACCCGTCGCGGCTTCGTACCGTGCGCTCATCTCCGCGCGAGACGGAAATCCGCCTACGGCGGTCGGCGCGCCGTCGCCCGGGCCTAAAACCTCCACTTCTTCCGCCGAGACCCACTGGTTCATCAGATAACCGACGTCCGCCAACGGATCGCCCAAGGTGCACAGCTCCCAGTCGAGCACCGCGAGAATGCGCGGGCCCTTGACGATCATGTTACCCAGGCGATAGTCACCGTGAACGATGCCGCTGCCGATCTGCGCAGGCATACGCTCCTGCAGCAGCCGTCGCGTTTCCTCCATCGCCGCAACTTCGTGCGTCTTCGACGCCTCCCATTGCTTCGTCCAACGGCTCAGCTGCCGCGACAAGTACGCCTCCTTGCGCCCGAGATCGCCGAGTCCTACGGCATCGGGATCCAGCCGATGCAGCATCGCCAGGACGTCGATGACGTGGAGTCCGAGCGCGCGACGCTCCGGTAACGTCAGGGCGCGTGTGACGATAGAGTCGTTCGATACCAGACCATCGATAAACCGCATCACGTAGAACGGCGCGCCGTTCACCGCGACGTCGCTGCACAGCCCGAACGTCGGGGCGACCGGAACCGGCGTCTTCGCGAGCGCGGCGATGATTTTGTGTTCGCGCCCCATGTCGTGTGCGCTTTCCAGCACGTGCCCGAGCGGCGGACGGCGCAACACGTACGCGTTGCCGGCGGCATCGTCGCAGCGGTAAGTGAGATTGGAATGTCCGCCCGCGATCAACGAATACACGACCGGAGTCTCGAGCGTGGCTACATGCGCCGCGAGCCATGGCGTCACTTTGCCTTCGTCGATGCCTTCCACCATCTCGCCCTCCTGACCCCGGGTTATCGATCGAGCTGCGTATACTAACGACTTTGTCTGAAACGGATCACCATGCCCACACGCATTCCCCACGCAGCAATCATCGGTACGTCCGTCGCGGGACTCGCCGCAGCACTCGCACTCGCGCACCAGGGTTATCGCATCACGTGCATCGAACGCGACTCAACGCCGATGCCTGCCAATCATCTGGATGCGTTTGCGACGTGGGATCGCCGTGGCGCTGCGCAGACGCGCCACAGCCATGTGCTGCTGGCGCCACTCGTCAAACTGCTCAAGACGCACGCGCCGGATTTTTACGCGCAGTTGCTCGCGTGCGGCGCCGAGGAACTCGGCTTTGCCGAACTCGTGCGCGCGAGTTTCGATACAGTGACGCTCGAACCCGGCGACGAGGACATCTGCTTCCTCGCATGTCGCCGCGTCGTGTTCGAATTTCTGCTGCGCCGCTACATCGCGCAGCGTCACGACGTTGCGATCCTCGAAGGTGCCACCGTCACTGCATTGCTCGCCAACACCTCGACTCCGCCGCGCGTGACCGGCGTACGCATCGCGCGTGGATCCGGTAGCCCGGAGGAGGCGATCGACGCGGACATCGTCGTGGATGCCAGCGGTCGCCACGGCGCGACCGATGCCTGGCTCGCCGCGATCGGCGCCGCTCCCGCGGAAATGGAATCATCACCGTGCGGAATTTTCTATACGTCGCGCTTCTATCGGCTCAACGACGGCGCCGACTACCCCGCGGTCGATGGCCGCAAATCGGCTGCGGGTGGCGTGCAGGGCGTCGACCTCGGCTATCTCAAGGGAGGACTGTTTCGCGCCGACAATCGCACCTTCTCGATCACGTTGGCGGCAGACCCGGAAGACAAATCGATGCGCGCCGTCGCGAACGAGCGCGAATTCGACATTGCCGTCGCGCGGATCGACGCGACGCGTGCCTGGGTCGACCCAAAGGTCGCGACGTCGATCAGCAAGGTCTATCTGTACGGCAACCTGTCCAACGTGCACAAACGCTTCGTGCGCGATGGCGCACCGGTCGCGCTGAATTACTTCGCAATCGGCGATGCGCACGTCCACACCAATCCGATTTCCGGACGCGGTTGTGCACTCGGCTGGGTGTCCGCGTTCGAACTCGCCGCCGTACTCGCGGCCGTAGCGGATCCGGTCGAACGCGCGCTCGCATACGAAGCGCGCATCGATGCGGTTGTGCTGCCGTGGTATCGGCTGCAGGTCGATCAGGACAAACAATCGATCGAGATCAACAAAGCACTGCAGCGCGGCGAAGATCCGTACACCTTCATCCGCGCCGATGGCTCGATCGACGCCGACAAACAACGCCTCGCGATTTTCCGCAAGGGTTTTGGCGCGGCGGCGCGCGAACACCTGGATGTACTGCGCGCGTTGTTCCGCCACACGAACCTGCTCGATCTGCCGGGGGCGCTGTTCACGCGGCAGGACTTGATCGGCAAAGTGCTCGCGAGTTACGAAAAACACAAAGACGAAGAAACGAAGCTACGCCCGCTGCGCGACGAGATGCTCGCGCTGTTCGCCGCTGGCTGACGAGTCACTCCGAAAATGAAGACGGTGTTCCTGGCGATGCTTGCCACCGAGACAAATACGTTCTCGCCGCTGCCGACCGGCTGGAACGTCTGGCGCGAAACACTGTTGCGGCGTCGCGCCGAGCACAACCCGACGATTTCACGGCGCCAGGCCGTCTACGCGCCGTTGTTCGAGCGGCTCGATGCGCGCGGCTGGCTGCTCGCCCCAGGCCTGCAGGCATTCGCGGTTCCCGCGGGACCCACACCGCGCGCGGTATACGAAACGCTGCGCGACGAATTGCTCGCCGACCTCGACGCGGCGATGCCGTGCGACGCGGTGATGCTGTTCCTGCACGGCGCGATGGTCGCCGACGGTTACGACGACTGTGAGGGCGACATTCTGCAACGCGTCCGCGCCAAGGTCGGCAAACACGTTCCGATCGGCGTGGAGCTCGATCTGCACTGCCACGTCACGAAGGCTATGCTCGACACCGCCGACGTGCTGGTCGGCTACAAACACTACCCGCACACCGACGTCTACGACCGGCTGGTCGATCTGTTCGAAATCGTCGCGGACACCGCCGACGGCAAGGTCACACCGACGATGGCGAGTGCGGCCTGCAAAATGATCGGTATGTATCACACGACCCGTGAACCGATGGCGGGATTCGTCGAGCGGATGTACGCACTCGAACGTGAACCCGGCGTGCTCAATGTCTGGCTCGCGCACGGATTCCCATACGGTGACGTGCCGAGCATCGGCGCGCAGGTCGTCGTCGCCACTGATAACGACGCGGCTCGGGCGCGCGATCTTGCACGAACGCTGCGCGACGAGTTCTTCGGAATGCGCGACGCAGTACTCACGGTACAGCTGGGTATCGACGAGGCGCTCGATCTTGCACTGCAGGACGGCCGCGCGCCGATCACGATCGCCGATACCGCGGACAATACCGGGGGCGGTGCGCCCGGGGACTCGACGTTTTTTCTGGAGGCGTTGCTGCGACGGCGCATCGGTGGCGCGGCGCTGGGTCCGCTGTACGATCCGGTTGCGGTCGGCATCTGTCAGGACGGCGGCGTCGGGGCGCGACTGCGCCTGCGGATCGGCGGCAAACTCGGGCCTGAGTCGGGCACTGCGCTCGACGTGGACTGCACGGTCATCGGCTTGTCGAATCGCGTCGTGCAGACGCTCAACGGCGGACCCTCGAGCCTCGGTGCATGCGCGGGCGTGCGCATTCACATCGACGGCGACACGACCGGGCCTGGCATCGAGGTCACACTGACGACGCGACGTGTGCAGGCCGGATCGCCCGAACTCTTCACGGGAGTCGGCATCGAACCGCTCGCGCAGCGTTTGCTCATCGTCAAGTCGACGCAGCATTTTCACGCAGCGTTCGCGCCGATTTCCTCCCGCATCATTTACACCGGCGATCGCGGTGCGTTGATCGCCGATCCGCGCGACATCCCGTATCGGCGCGTGCGAACGTCCGACTACTGGCCGTTCACGGCGGCGCCGGATTTTGGTGACTGATGCGGGCGCCGTGGGTCATCACGATGATCTGGGCCGCGCTATTGACCGCGGACGTCGCCGCGGCGGCCGAATCCCCCGGTGAGTTGACGCTGCCAAATGGCGAGAAGTCACGCCTTCCATTCGAATCGCTCGATTACACGGGTGTCGCCCGCTTCGTCTGGAGCGATGGTCGCAGCTATTCCGGGGACTTCGTCGCCGGTAAGCCGCAGGGCCACGGCATCGAACAAATGCCCGACGGCAGCACCTACGAGGGCGATTGGGTCGACGGCGCCCGCAACGGCGCAGGTACGGCGGTCTACGCCGATGGCAGCCGCTACGACGGCGCGTTCGAGCAGGGCGTGCGCAGCGGGCAAGGGCTGTTCCAAAGCGCGATCGGTCGTTATGACGGCAGCTGGGCGGACGACGCGCCTTATGGCGAAGGCCGCCTCGATTACAGCGACGGCGCGAGCTACGAAGGGTCATGGCTCGGCGGTCAGCGCAGCGGTTTCGGCGTTTATGTGCGCCCGGACGGTTCGCGTTATGACGGTGACTGGAAGGACGACGTACCCGACGGT
>CAYUMA010000864.1:0-2345 GCA_964445675.1 uncultured Pseudomonadales bacterium
AGGCGCGTCAAGTTGCGCAAGGAGACGCTGGACCTCTTCGCTGACGGCACGTCTGTGGCGCAGGTCGGCAAAGAGACGTTCAAGATTGCGCGCCGCTGCGTCGACTCCGTCATCGTGGTGTCAAACGACGAAATCTGCGGCGCGATCAAGGATATCTTCAACGACACGCGCTCGATCGCCGAGCCCTCCGGCGCGCTCGCGGTCGCGGGCTTAAAGAAGTATGTCGCCGGGACGAAGCTCACCGGCCACGATCTGGTTGCGATCGACAGCGGCGCCAACGTCAACTTCGATCGTTTGCGCCACATATCGGAACGCGCCGAGCTGGGCGAAAAG
The DNA here is from genome assembly GCA_964445675.1 of uncultured Pseudomonadales bacterium. Classification (GTDB taxonomy): domain Bacteria; phylum Pseudomonadota; class Gammaproteobacteria; order Pseudomonadales; family Azotimanducaceae; genus DATJGR01. Next base: position 334 of record CAYUMA010000864.1, read on the forward strand.
CGCGAGGCGATTCTCGGCGTGACGATTCCGGAGCGTCCGGGCAGTTTTCGCAAATTCTGCCGCACGCTCGGCAAACGCGGTGTCACCGAATTCAATTACCGCTACGCCGATCCGACCCAGGCGCGCGTCTACGTCGGCGTGCAGATCGCCGCGAACGGCGATCGCGGCGAGTTGATCACCAGTTTGATGAACGCGGGCTACCCGGTCGACGACATGACCGACAACGAGCTCGCGAAGCTGCACGTGCGCCACATGGTCGGCGGTCGCATCACGAGTCTCAAAGAAGAGATTCTGTATCGCGTCGAATTCCCCGAACGTCCCGGGGCGCTGATGCAGTTTCTGCTCGGGCTCGGCGAGAAGTGGAACATCACGATGTTCCACTATCGCAATCACGGCGCGGACTGGGGTCGTGTGCTGATCGGCTTCGATGCCGAACGCGGCTCGCGGCGCGAACTCGGCCGTTTGCTCGACGGAATCGGCTATCGCTATTCCGAGGAGACCGAGAACTCGGCCTACCAGATGTTCCTGCGCTGATGCGCACGCTGCCGCTCGACATCGAACTCGACGTGTCGATGCGCCGGCAACCGAACGAGACGACGTGCGGCCCGACCTGCCTGCAGGCCGTGTACGACTACTACGAAGATGCGATTGCGCTCGAGCGCGTCATCGCCGAAACCACGATGATCGACAACGGCGGCACCTACGCGCCTTATCTGGGTTGTCACGCGCTGCAACGCGGTTACAGCGTGACGCTCTACACGTGGGACCTGATGGTGTTCGATCCGACCTGGTTCGCCGCCGGGGCGCCATCGTTGATCGATCGGCTGACGCGTCAGGCGGCACTCAAGTCGGATGCGCGCGTGCAACAGGTCTCGCGCGCGTGCCGCGAATTCATCGAACTGGGCGGTTCGATCCGTTTTCGGGATCTGACCGCGCCGTTCCTGCGCGGCGTATTGCGCCGCGGCGTGCCGATGCTGGCGGGTTTGAGTTCGACGTACCTGTATCGGATGCGCCGCGAATTCGGCCCCGACGACAAACAGGACGATCTGCGCGGCGAACCCGCCGGACACTTTGTCGTGTTGTCCGGTTATCACAGGCGCGATCGCCTGGTGCGTGTATCGGATCCGTATCGCGCCAATCCGGTCTCGACCGAAGTCCACTACTGGGTGAACATCAATCGATTGATCGCGTCGGTGCTGCTGGGCAATCTGACGTCCGACGCGAATATTCTGTTGATCACGCCGCGCAACGGAGCGCTCGACACTTGAACCTGCTGTTCGTCGTCAACAACCCGAAGGATTGGGAGCTGTCGGTGCCCGGCGTGACGGTCGTGCCGGCGCGCGCGTATCTGACGGAACCGCAGTACTTCGAGGATCGCTCGGCGCGCGTGTTCAACCTGTGCCGGTCTTATAAATATCAGAGCGCCGGGTATTACGTGTCGCTGCTGGCGGCGGCGCGCGGCCATCACCCGCTGCCGAGCCTGTCGACGATCCAGGATCTGCGTTCGCCCGGGGTCGCGCGCCTCTTGTCGGAAGATCTCGAAGAGCTGCTGCAACGCACGTTGAAGCCGGTCGACGCCGATCAGTTCTCGATGAACATCTTCTTCGGCCGCAGTGTCGATCCGAGTTACGACACGCTCGCGTGGAATCTGTTCGGCATCTTCGAAACGCCGTTGTTGCGCGCGGAGTTCGTGCGCCGCGAGAACGATTGGCAGCTGAAATCGATCCGCGCGATCGGTGCGAGCGACGTGCAGGCGGCCGATCACGGTTCGCTGCTCGCGGCCGCGAGCGACTACTTTTCCGGCAAGCGTCGGCGCGTGCGGCGCCGGCCGCAGTCGCGCTACGACCTCGCGATACTGCACGATCCGACCGAGGCCGAGCCGCCGTCGGATAAAAAAGCACTCGAGCGCTTCGAAGACGCGGCCGAAGGGCTCGGCTTCGACGTCGAGTTCATCACGAAAGACGACGTCGGCCGCGTTGCCGAATTCGACGGCCTCTTCATTCGCGAAACGA
>CAYUMA010000865.1:0-12483 GCA_964445675.1 uncultured Pseudomonadales bacterium
ACTACTTTTCGGGCAAGCGTCGGCGCGTGCGACGCCGGCCGCAATCGCGTTACGACCTCGCGATCCTGCACGATCCGGCGGAGACCGAGCCGCCGTCGGACAAGAAAGCACTCGAGCGATTCGAAGACGCCGCCGAAGGGCTCGGCTTCGACGTCGAGTTCATCACGAAGGACGACGTCGGTCGCGTTGCCGAGTTCGATGGCCTCTTCATTCGCGAGACGACCGCGGTCAATCACCACACGTTCCGAATCGCGCGGCGCGCCGAAGCCGAAGGCCTCGTCGTCATCGACGACTCGAACTCGATCCTCAAATGCACCAACAAGGTTTACCTCGCAGAGCTGCTGACGCGGCACAAGATCGCGTGCCCGAAAACACTGGTCGTGCACGCCGAGAATATCGACGAGATCGTGCCCGCGTTGGGATTGCCGGTCGTGCTGAAGCAACCCGACAGCGCGTTCTCGAAAGGCGTGACAAAAGTCGAAACCGAAGAAGTCATGCGCAGCACCGTCAAGGAAATGCTCGCGCAATCCGAGCTGATCGTCGCGCAGGCGTTTCTGCCAACGGATTTCGACTGGCGCGTCGGCATCCTCGACGGCCGGCCGATCTACGTGTGCAAGTACTACATGGCACGACGTCACTGGCAGATCATTCAGCGCGGCGAAGCCGGTGAAACGACCGTCGAAGGCAACTGCGACACGCTCGCGGTCGGCGAAGCGCCGAAGGAAGTCATCCAGATCGCGCTGAAGGTCGCCAATCTGATTGGCGATGGGCTGTACGGCGTCGATCTGAAAGAGATCGACCATCAGCCGTACATCATCGAGGTCAACGACAACCCCTCGATCGACACGGGTTACGAAGACGCCGTGCTGAAAACGGCGTTGTACCGCGAAATCATGAGCGTGTTCCTGCAACGTATCGAAGCGAAGAAGCGCGGACGATCGCCGACGTGAGCAAGCCGTTTTTCTCCGCATTCTCGGTGTTTGGTATCGAGATCGAGTACATGATCGTCGATCGTACGTCGCTCGATGTCGCCCCCGTGTCGGATCGTCTGCTGACCGCGGTCGCAGGCGTTCTGACGAACGAGACCGAGCAGGGCGCGATCGCGTGGAGCAACGAACTGGCGTTGCACGTGATCGAGGTCAAAACCAACGGCCCGACGCCGCACCTCAATGGGGTTGTCGGTGGTTTCCAGGCCGCGGTTACGCGCATCAACGCGCTGCTGGGCGAATGGAACGCGTGCCTGATGCCCTCCGGCGCGCACCCGTGGATGAATCCGGATACCGATACGCACCTGTGGCCGCACGGTGACGACGCGATTTACGCCGCGTACGACCGCATCTTCGGCTGTCGCGGCCACGGCTGGTCGAACCTGCAGAGCATGCACATCAATCTGCCGTTCGCCGATGACGCGGAGTTCGGCCGACTGCATGCGGCAATTCGGATCGTGCTGCCGTTGCTGCCGGCGCTCGCGGCCAGCACGCCGTATCTCGATGGTCGCGCGACGGGCCTGCTCGATGCGCGCATCGATGCCTATGCGCGCAACCAGGCGCGCGTGCCGCCGATCACCGGCCGCATCATTCCAACGGCGGTGCGATCGCACGCGCAGTATCAGGAACGGATCCTCGCGCCGATGTTCCGCGCGATCGCGCCGCACGATCCGGAGGGCATCCTGCAATTCGAGTGGTTGAACTCGCACGGCGCGATCGCGCGCTTCGATCGCCAGACGATCGAAATTCGTTTGCTCGATACGCAGGAACATCCCGGCGCGGATCTCGCGATCGCGGCGTTGGTCGTTGCGGTCGTGCAGCGACTGTATGCGGAGCCCGGCACGCTCGATGCGGCCGACGCGATGGCGACCGACGTTCTCGCCGGCATCCTGCGCGAATGCGTCGTGCATGGTGAACAGGCGCGCATCGACCACGCGGAATATCTGCGTGTGCTCGGCGTGCCGGACGCGGGGCACGACGCGGGCGCCATCTGGCGCGCGCTCGCGCAACGCGCCGCGCCGCAACTTTCGTCGCACCGCGCCGCGCTCGACGTGATTCTCAACGACGGTACGCTCGCTCACCGTCTGACGCGCGCGGTCGGGCCGAACGTAGACCGCACCGCACTCGCGCGCACCTATCGGCAGCTGTGCGCATGCCTCGCAGAAGGACATATGTTTCGTGCCGCGTGAAACGCGTTTCCTCGTCACCTGTGAACACGGCGGCAATCGGATTCCGCCGCGCTACGCGATTCTGTTCGCCGCGCACCGCGCCGCGCTCGACTCTCACCGCGGTTGGGATCCGGGCGCGCTGCCGCTGGCGCGCGCGCTCGCGAAGACGCTCGATGCACCTTTATTCGTCAGCCAGACGTCGCGATTGCTCGTCGACCTCAATCGCTCGGAACACCATCGCGATGTGTTTTCGCCAATGACGCGCGGATTGCCGAATGACGCGCGCAATCGGATCCTCGACGAGCACTATCGGCCGTACCGCGCCGCGGTCGAAGCAGCGGGCGATGCGGCAATCGATGCCGGCGCGCGCATCGTCCACGTGTCGGCGCATTCCTTCGTACCGGTGCTCGACGGCAAGACGCGGCGCGCCGACATCGGACTGCTGTACGACCCTCGGCGCGCCCGCGAAGCGGCATTGTGCAACCGTTGGATCGCGTTGCTCTCTGAAGCGCTGCCGGACCTCGAGATTCGGCGCAACTATCCGTATCGCGGTGACGCTGACGGCCTGACGACCGCGCTGAGGGAGCGATACCGCGTCGTCGACTATGTGGGAATCGAAGTCGAACTCAATCAGCGCCTGCTCGCGCAGCCGCGCGTGTTTCGCCAGGTGTGCAAGGCGCTCTGTCAGACGATCGCGGACGTGTCGTCCGGCGACAGATAGCGCAGGTACTCTTCTTCGAACATCAGCTTCTTCGGGTCGGTCATCCGATCGACATACAGCACGCCGTCCAGGTGATCGAACTCGTGCTGGAATACTGTCGCGAGAAATCCTTTCAGTTCGAGCACGTGTTTGGCGCCGCGCAGGTCCTGATAGGTGACGCGGACAAATTGCGGACGCTCGACGTAGCCACGCAACCCCGGCACCGACAGACAGCCTTCCCAATAGCCGGCCGCCGCAGGTTCGACGACCTCGATGCGCGGATTGGCAAACACCGTCAACGGCATCGATTCGATTTCGCCGTAGCGGCTTGGGCCGCCGGGAATCTCGATGATCGCCAGACGCACCGATTCATCGACCTGCGGCGCCGCGAGGCCGATGCCGCCGGAATCGTTCAGCGTGTCGATCATGTCGTCGAGCAAGCGCCGGATTTCCTGACTGCCGAGTTCGCGCGCCGTGAGTTCGCGCGCGACTTTGCGCAGCGTCGGGTGGCCCATGCGAATGATTTTGCGTACTGCCATCAGCGCGTCTCGCTCTCCATCACAAAGCGGCCGTCATGAAGCGGCGGCCGCGTATCGTAAACCCTCTCATGGCGCGCTCGGTAATGACCCCATCCAGCGGCACGTCCCAGCGCCGATGCGGCACGTCGGCGCTGTGCTGCAATTCGTGCGCGAGGCCGATCAACAACGCGCGCCGATGTACGTGCTGGAACGTGGCATCGTAGAAGCCGCCGCCCATACCGAGCCGATAACCCGCATCGTCGAACGCGACGAGCGGCAGCAGCACGACGTCGAGAATCGCGGTGGGCACGTGTGTTGCCCTGCGCGTGTCGGGCTCGTTGATCCCAAAACGATTGCGCACCAGCGGCGTATCGTTGCGATAGCGATAAAAACTCAAGCGCTGCGGCGGCGCGTCTGCGGATCCGCTGCGGTGTTCGACGACGGGCAGCGTGACGACCTTGTTCGCCGCGAGCAGGTGCTCTGCGATCGGGCTCGGGTCGAGTTCACCGTCGCTCGGTGCATACACGGCGAATCGTTTGAAACACAACAGCAGTTTCGACGCCGCGAGGTGGCGCGCGACAGCGCGCGCGTGCAACTGCTGCTCGTGTGGCGTCAATGCGCGGCGCGCCGAGCGCTTGGTTCGGCGCAGCGCCGTAGCAGACGGTGGATTCATACGGAGAATCTCCCGGTGGTGCCGCTGTTGGTTTGCCCTGAACCGTAGTGGTCCAAGGCGGAGATCCAAGCTGCGTCATAGGCTACCCGCCGAGGCGGACATGCACACAGACGAAGGCGTCGAATCTCCTTAGTTACTATAACGGCTCAAGGACATCACCGACTGGCGAGCACCCCAGGAGAAGGCGCGAGTATAGCCCAATCACCGCGCCGCAAATCTCATTGCGCCGAAACCGTGACGGAGTTAAAGGTGACAGTTTGTGTGGGAGCGATCTTCTACAAGCTCAACTGTTTGGCTTCAGCGATCGCCGTCGTAACCCGTTCGTGCAACTCACCGATCTTCTTCTCGATCGCCGTCACCGCCGACGTGCGCTCCGTGCGCACCCCCAGTAAATCGTTGGTGATATTCAGCGCCGCCATCACCGCCATTCGATCGAGGCCGAGCACTTTGCCCGAGTCTCGAATGCCGCGCATCTGCGCGTCGAGATAGCGCGCCGACGCAGTCAATTGATCGACTTCCTCCTCCGGACAGTTGACCTGATATTCCTTCTCGAGGATCCGGACGCTGACGGTTGTGGTCGGGCGCGGCATCAGTCCTGCTCCAACGACTTCAGTCGGCTGATCATCGATTCGACTTTGCCCTTCGCGAGTTCATTCTTCTCGATCAACTTCGCGCGTTCGGTGCTCCACGTGTTCTGACGGCTGCGCAACGCCTTGTTTTCGCGCGACAGAACCTGACACAGCTCGATGAGTTCGTTCACTTTGCGTTCGAGCGCATCCAATTCGGTTAGCTGCATGAGGACGCAATTTGCGATCGGGGAGATGGCACAGACTATAGTGACTGCGTTTATGCCGGTCAACGCGACCGGCCCGGGGAAAGCCCGTCAATTCAAACGTTTGGTGATAGCATGCCAAGCCATCCAAGCCTGCGTTGAGCGCGTGAGTACCTTCTCCGATCAGATCTGGAACCTGCCCGCGGATCTGAATGCGTCGCTGCTGCACGGCGCCGTATGCGGACTGTTGTGCGCGGCTCCGGCGGAATCGTCGCAGTCCTATCGCCGCGCCCTGACCGACCTGTTGGATCCCGTCGAGCGGATGGACATCGAAGAGCTCGACCGCTTCGTCTGGTACGCGGCCGACGACCTGGCGTCGCCCGACCTCAGCTTCGAACCCGTATTGCCCGATGACGAGTACGCATTGGAGGATCGCGTCGAAGCCTTGGCGCAGTGGAGCGAGAGCTTTTTGGCCGCGTTCGAATCCGCAGGTGGCGAAGTCGAAGGCGATGCGGTCGATGCGCTCGAAGACATCGAGCGCATCGCGGACGTCGGCGGCGATCTCGAGGACGACGACGACGACGAGTTCGACTTCTTCAGCGTCGTCGAGCACCTCAAAGTCGCCGTGCTGTTGATTCACGATGCGGCCCAGAGCTCTGATGAGGAAGAGGAATCGGACGACGATGAGTCTGAGTGAATACCAGCGCCGCCGGCAGCGGTTGATGAAACTGATGACGCCGGGTTCGATCGCGGTGTTGCCGGCGTCGCGTCTGCAGATCCGCAATCGCGACACCGAACACCTGTTCCGCCAGAACAGCGACTTCTACTACCTGTCCGGCTTCGACGAACCCGATGCGGTGCTCGTGCTCGCGCCGGGGCGCGAACACGGCGAGGTGATTCTGTTCTGCCAGGAACGCGAGCCCGGGCTCGAACAATGGACCGGCGAGCGGATGGGCCCGGAGCGCGCGTCGCAGATGCTCGGCGTCGACGACGGTTTCCCGATCACCGACTTGCCCGACATCCTGCCGGGCCTGCTCGAAGGCCGCGAGCGCGTCTACGCCAATCTCGGCGAACATCCGGATTTCGATCGCGACCTGCTCGGCTGGGTGAAGACCATTCGCGGCAAGCAGGTGCACGGCGCGATGCCGCCCGGCGAATTCATCGTGCTGTCGCATCTGCTGCACGATCTGCGGTTGTACAAATCCGCGCATGAACTGAAGTTGATGCGCCAGGCGGCCGCGATCACGACCGGCGCGCATATCCGCGCGATGCGCAGCGCCCGCCCGGGCGGCACCGAAGCCGCGCTCGAAGCCGAAATCATCCACGAGTTCATGCGCAACGGCGCGCGTTTCCCGGCGTATCCGTGCATCGTCGGCGCCGGCCGCAACGCATGCGTGATGCACTACGTGCGCAACGACGGCCCGCTGAAAGACGGCGACCTCGTGCTGGTGGATGCAGGCGCCGAATACCGCTACTACGCAAGCGACGTCACGCGCACGTTCCCGGTGAACGGACGCTACAACGCGGCGCAACGCGCGGTGTACGAGATCGTGCTGCGCGCCGAACTCGCGGCGATCGACGCGGTGCGCCCCGGGAACGCGTTCAACCAACCGCATGAAGCCGCGGTGAAGACGATGGTCGAAGGCCTCGTCGACCTGGGGCTCCTCGACGGCGCCGTCGACGACCTCATCGCGCGCGAGACCTACAAGAAATTCTGCGTGCACAAGAGTTCGCACTGGCTCGGCCTCGACGTCCACGACGTCGGCGACTATCGCGTCGACGACGCGTGGCGCACGCTCGAGCCGGGCATGGTGCTGACGGTCGAGCCGGGGATTTACCTGCCCGACGACGACTCTGTGCCGGTCGCATTCCGCGGCATGGGCATCCGCATCGAAGACGACATCCTGGTCACGCGCGACGGCTCCGAAGTGCTGACGGCGGCCGCGCCGAAACGCATCGACGAAATCGAAGCGGTGATGCGCGACCCACTGCCGGCGCGTGAATGGGCGAGCTGAAGTGCGCGGTGCTCGTCGCCGGCGGCGGGTTGGTCGGTGCGACCGCGGCGTTGGCACTCGCGCGGCGCGGACTTTCGGTGGTGCTCGCGGATCGCGGCGAACCCCCATTGACGCGCGGCAAGTTGGGCTTCGACGTGCGCACCGTCGCGCTGAATCCCGCGTCGGTCGAACTGCTGACTGAACTCGACGTCTGGCGCGCGTTTGCGCCATGCCCGTTCGAGCGCGTCCACGTCTGCGAAGAGCGCGGCACCCGAAACATCGAATTTCACGCGTCCGAAATCGACCGCAGCGAACTCGGTTGGATCGTCGAAGTGAGTCCGTCGGTGGGTGCGTTGTGGGCGGCGCTGAAGCGGCAGAGCGATCTGACGATCGTCACCGGCAACATCGACCTGTGGGAGCGATCTCCAGATCGCGATTGTGTTCGCGCCCGCATCGGCGACGTCGAAGTCACCGCCGAGTTATTGATCGCCGCAGACGGCGCGAACTCCTCAATTCGTACACAACTCGGCGTCGACGCAGGCCGTTTCGAAACCGGGCAAGCCGCGATTGCGACCGTCGTCGAGACCGAGCGCGATCACGCAGGCTGCGCATGGCAATGCTTCACGCGTGACGGCCCGCTCGCGCTGTTGCCGTTGCTGGCGCGCGACGGCCGCCATTTCGCGTCCGTCGTCTGGTCGCAGAGCGAGGCGACCGCCGCACAGTTGATGGCACTCGATGACGCCCACTTCGCTGCGCGGCTCGAACAGGCGAGCGACGCGCGCCTCGGTGCGATTCGCGCGGTCGATCAGCGCTTCAGCTTCCCGCTCGAACAACTCGTCGCGGCCGATTTTCAGCCGGCGCCGCGCGTGTTGCTGGTCGGTGATGCGGCGCGCGTGCTGCATCCGCTGGCCGGTCAGGGCGTGAACCTCGGCTTCGAAGACATCCGCGAAGTCCTCCGCATCGCGGGGCGAGTCGCGCCGGCGGCGCTCGGCGACGCAGAACTGTGGCAAGGTTTCGCGCGACGACGGCGCCTGCGCGCCGAAGTGATGGTGCGCGCGATGGACGCGTTTGCGTTCGCGTACAAGCTCGCGGATCCCACCGTGAACTGGCTACGCAACGTCGCGGTCGATCTGCTGAACAACGCGCCTGCATTGAAGCGCCAGCTGCTGCGCGAAGCGCTCGGCTTCGGCATCTTCGCGCCACCGCGTTAGAATCCGCAGCCTCGCCCAACGCCAGCCATCCGTATGAGTCTCGAACGCACGCCGCTCTTTGCCACCCACGTCGCGGCCGGCGCTCGGATGGTCGATTTCGGCGGTTGGGAAATGCCGCTGCATTACGGTTCGCAGATCGAAGAACACAACGCGGTGCGCAGCGCCGCCGGCATGTTCGACGTCTCGCACATGACGATCATCGATCTCGCCGGACCCGGTGCGAACGCGTTCCTGCGCCACTTGACCGCCAACGACGTGAACCGGCTGACCGAACCCGGCCGCGCGCAATACGGCGTGTTGCTCAACGACGCCGGCTGCGTCGTCGACGACCTGATCGTGTATCGCCGCGCGCAGGATTACCGCGCCGTCGTCAACGCATCGACGCGCGCAAAAGTGTTGCGCTGGTTTGCCGACCACGCCGGCGCGTTCGAAGTAAAGATCGACCACCGCGGAGATCTCGCGATGATCGCGATCCAGGGTCCGAAAGCGATCGAGATCTTCGAGCGCGTTTCCGGAATCCACGGCGCCGCGGCGATGAAGCCGTTCAATGAACTCGAACACGGTGCGTGGATGGTCGCGCGTACCGGCTACACCGGCGAAGAAGGCGTCGAGGTGATGCTGCCCGCGGCGGAGGGCGTTGCGCTGTGGGCCAAGCTCGCCGCCGCCGGTGTCGCCAACGCCGGACTCGCGGCGCGCGATACGCTGCGCCTCGAGGCGGGCTTGAATCTGTACGGTCAGGACATGGACGAGACGAACGATCCGCTCGAATCCAATTTGGCGTGGACCGTGTCGTGGGACGCAGCGGATCGCGACTTCGTCGGCCGCGCCGCGCTCGAAGCGCGCAAAGCGGCGGGCATTGCACGCAAGCTGACTGGCGTCGTACTCGAAGGCAAAGGCGTCATCCGCCACGGCCACCGCATCATTACAAACTCGGGTGAAGGCGAGGTCACCAGCGGCATTTTTTCGCCGACGTTGGGGTACAGTATCGCGCTGGCGCGGTTGCCCCGCGCGGCCACAGGGCCCGCCCAAGTGGACATCCGCGGCAAATTACTTCCGTGTCGGCTCGTGCGTCCCCCGTTCGTTCGCAACGGTCGCAGGGTCTTCGAATGAGGAGCGATCGATGAGCGAGATTCCGACCGAGCTGCGTTACGCCAAATCCCACGAGTGGGCGCGCCTCGAAGAGGACGGCACTGTCACCGTCGGCATCAGCGACCACGCGCAGACCGCGCTCGGCGACGTCGTGTACGTCGAACTGCCGGAGCTCGACGTGGTCGTAGAGGGCGGCGACGAGGCGGGCGTTGTCGAATCGGTGAAAGCGGCGTCCGACATCTATTCGCCGATCGGCGGCACCGTGATCGCGATCAACGCGGTGCTCGAAGATGCGCCCGAGACGGTGAATCAGGATCCGTACGGCGACGGCTGGTTTTTTCGGATCAAACCGAATGACATCGCCGATCTCGATCAGCTGCTCGATGCCGAAGCGTATGCCGAGGTGTGCGAAAACGACGAGCATTGAGTGCGCGTGAGATCGTTGGCCGGGTCGCAATTGCGGCCCGTTTTCTTTCCTAAGTTTCTGATTGTTGAGGAGTAGTACGGATGCCGTTCATCCCGCATACGGCCGCTGATGTGCGCGACATGCTCGGTAGCATTGGCGTTGCGTCCATCGATGCGTTGTTCGACGAGATCCCGCCGGAACTGCGCGCCGGCTCGCTGACCAAGGTGCCGGTCGGTCGCAACGAGATGGACATGCTGGCGCTGCTGTCGGAACGCGCGCAACGCGATCGGGTCGACGTCTGTTTCCTCGGCGCCGGCAGCTACGACCACCACATCCCCGCCGCGGTGTGGGATGTCGCGCAGCGCGGCGAATTTCTCACCGCGTACACGCCGTACCAGGCCGAGGCGAGCCAGGGCACGCTGCAGCTGATCTACGAATTCCAGTCGATGATGACCGCGCTGACCGGCATGGACGTGTCGAACGCATCGGTCTATGACGGCGGTTCCGGCCTCGCCGAAGCGGTATTGATGGCGGTGCGTGCGAACAAGAAAAACAAGTCGCGCTGTGTGGTCGTGCCGGGCACCGTCAATCCACGCTACCGCGACGCCACGCGCAGCATCGTGCGCAATCAGCAGATCGAATTGGTTGGGCTGCCGATGACGGGCACCGGGATCATCGATGTGGCGGCGCTCGAAAAGCTGGCCGAGGTGCCGGTGGCGTTGGTCGTGCAGCAACCGAACTACTTCGGCCGGTTGGAGGACGTCGATGCGTTGGCCGACTGGGCCGCGCAACACAATGTCGCGTTGATCGCGTCGGTGAACCCGCTGTCGCTTGCAGTGCTGAAGCCGCCGTCAGAGTGGGGCAAGCAAGGCGCCGACATCGTTTGCGGCGACGGCCAGCCGTTCGGCATTCCGATGGCGTCGGGTGGCCCGTCGTTCGGCTTCATGTGCTGCAAGATGGATTGGGTGCGGCAGATGCCGGGCCGGATCATCGGCCGCACCGTCGACGTCGAAGGCAGCACCGGCTTCGCGCTGACGTTGCAGGCGCGCGAACAACACATCCGGCGCGCGAAAGCGACATCGAATATCTGCACCAACCAGGGTCTGCTGGTAACCGCCGGCACCATCTACATGGCGATCCTGGGCGCCGAAGGACTGCGCCGCGTCGCGACGCGCTGCCACGCGAACACGCAGGCGTTGACCGATGCGCTGACCAAAATCCCCGGCGTCACGCTCGCGTTCGACGGACCGTTCTTCCACGAGCGCGTCGTGCGGTTGCCGGTCGATGCGACCAAAGTGGTCGAACGCCTCGCCGCCGAACGGATCCTGATCGGGCATCCGCTCGGCGACGAATACCCAGCGCTCGCGAATCACCTGCTCGTGTGCGCGACCGAGAAGTACGGTGAGCGTGCGGTCGAGCGCGCGGTCCGCGGCCTGACGATTGCGCTCGGGGGTGCCCGATGAAACGCGATCAACCGACGATTTTCGACATCGGCCATGCGGGAAGATCGGCGCCGGCGCAGATGCCGGGTGAGGGCTCACTGTCCGGAATTCCTGCATCGCAATTGAGATCTACACCGCCGGTACTGCCGGAAGTATCCGAACTGCAGGCGGTGCGGCATTACACGAATCTGTCGCGCCGCAACTTCTCGATCGAGACTCAGTTCTATCCGCTCGGCTCGTGCACGATGAAATACAACCCGCGCGGCACGCACCGCGCGGCGAACCTGCCGGGCTTCCTCGGCCGCCATCCGCTCGCCCCCGAGTCGCTCAGTCAGGGGTTCTTGAGTTGCCTCTACGAGCTGCAGGAAATCCTGAAAGACGTGACGGGGATGCGCGCCGTATCGCTGACGCCGATGGCCGGTGCCCAAGGCGAGTTCGCCGGTGTCGCGATGATCCGCGCGTATCACGAGAGCCGTCACGACGACGCGCGCACCGAAATTCTGGTGCCGAACGCGGCGCACGGCACGAACCCGGCAACCGCGACCATGTGCGGCTACGCCGCGCGAGAAGTGCCGGTGAAAGCCGGCGGCGATGTCGACGTTGAAGCGTTGCGCGCGGCGGTCGGTCCGCACACCGCCGGCCTGATGATGACGAACCCGTCCACGTGCGGCGTGTTCGACCGGCAGATCGTCGAGATCGCGAAGATCGTGCACGCCGCCGGCGGCCTGCTCTACTACGACGGCGCGAACCTCAACGCGATCCTCGGCAAAGTGAAGCCCGGCGACATGGGCTTCGACGTGCTGCACATGAATTTGCACAAGACGTTCGCCACGCCGCACGGGGGCGGTGGGCCGGGTGCGGGTCCCGTCGGGGTTGGCGAACGGTTGGTGCCGTTCTTGCCGGTGCCGATGGTGGGGAAGGAGGGCGAGAACTATCGGTGGCTCACCGAAGCTGATCGACCGCAGACGATTGGACGTCTGTCCACGTTCATGGGGAATGCCGGCATTCTGGTGCGTGCGCTGTCGTACGCGCTGATGCTCGGCCGTGAGGGGATGCACCGGGTGGGCGAGTTCGCGACGTTGAATGCGAACTACATGGCCGCGCGGCTGGCGCAGGAGGGGTTCCAGCTCGCTTATCCCCAGCGACGTGCGGGACATGAGTTCATCGTGACGTTCAGCAAGCAGGCGAAGACGATAGGCGTGACGGCGATGGATATCGCGAAGCGGTTGCTCGATTACGGGTACCACTCTCCGACGACGTATTTTCCGCTGCTGGTGCCGGAGTGTTTTCTGATCGAGCCGACGGAGACGGAGCCGAAGGAGGAGCTGGACGGATTCGTTGAGGCGCTGGTGAAGATATTGAAGGAGGCGGAGGACGATCCGGAGTTGGTGAAGGGGGCGCCGCACACGATGCCGGTGCGAAGGCTCGATGATGTCAAGGCGGCGAGGGATTTGGAATTGCGGTGGCGAAGTGGTTGAGCCTCGCCGCGTAGCAGATGCGCATCATCAATGATGTTTCCGCTG
>CAYUMA010000866.1:0-5280 GCA_964445675.1 uncultured Pseudomonadales bacterium
GCAGCACGGTGACGTACCGGATGTCCGGATAGTCCACGAGGCTGTCGAGCAGCGGGCTCTCGGTGGTACCGGGATTGCCGAAGATCGCGCGCACGCCGTGCAGGCGCAGGCTGTCCATGAAGACCGTTCTACCGCGCATCGCCCCTCCCGCTGTTCGCCGCTCGCCAAGCTAACGCAAGGCCGCTCACTCCGCTGCTTCCGCGCCCGCCGCGACCCACGCGAGGTCGGCGCTCGACACTTTCTTCGTGTCGAACGTTTTCGCGGCGGCGTTCATCCGCAGCAACGCCTGCGGCACGGTCATCGGCGACGCCGCGTCGCCCTTTAGTGGCGCCTTGGCGCCCATCGGCGACGCCGCGTCGCCCTTTAGTGGCGCCTTGGCGCCCATCGGCGACACCGCGTCCCCTTTTTTCGCTTTGTGGAAGCGCACCGGGTTGATGCGCGCGACGACGTAGTTGCGTAGATACGGCGAGCGCAGACCTTGCGCTTGCAGCGTCGCGACGATGCGTTTGACGAGGCCGTCGATCTCCGTGAGCCGCACTGCCCACGCCTCGCGCTCGCGTAAGCTCGTTGGGAGCGGCTTGGTGCCGAAGCGATCGACCTTCTTCAGGAACGGGCTGTACGCGCCGCCGGCGAATCGCGCATCGCTTTCGTAGACGATGCCGAGCGTCAATAACTCCGGCGCTTCGAACTCCGCCGCGTAGTCCGATTCGCGCTTGCTGCGGTCCGCTTTCGCGAGACTACGCGCCATGCGGATCACCTCGAGGCTCTTGTCCTTCAGGTTGTGCGCTTTCTCGGTGTTGAGCGCGAGGATCCGGTACGCAAGCGAGTCGTCGGGCGACACGAGTGCGGTGATCTGGCGCAGGCCGAGCATCTTCGCCGCGGCCAGGCGATGGCGGCCGTTCGGCGTCCACAGCGCACCGTCCGGTCCGCGCACCACGATCAGCGGATCGAGGAACGCACCTGCTTCGTCGATCTTCGCGGCGAGACGTTTCGTGTGCGTCGGCGATAAATCGCGTTGGAACGGCGTCGGCTGCAACGCGTCGAGCGGCAACGACGCAAGCAGCAGCGGTCGCCCGCCGAGTGGATCACGATACGCACCGAGCGCGGCGCCGCCGGCGGCAACGATTTGTGCCGCGAGTTCGGCCACGTCGGGATGATCAAGCGGCACCGCAACTTCGGTCGCCGCGAGCCCGCGCCGTTCGCGCGCGGGTGCGAGTTTGCCGCGCGCGCGACGCGTCCCTTTCGAGATTTTTGCTTTAGGTGTTTTGCGCTTCGCCGCCATCAACCGAGTGTGCGCTATCGCTGCAAACGCGGCTAGGCGGCGACGGGTAAGCGCGACGTCACTTGCGCAACTGGATCACGCGGCGGCCGATATGCAGCGCGAGTCCCGGGAGGAAGGAGCGTCTCGCATCGTCTTCGAACCGGCGTTTACCGACGATTTGGTGCTCGGTCGTCGCGCCGGTCCTGGCCGTTACGATCAGAACGTTGCGCGCCGGATCGAACATCCACGCGAACTCGGGCAACGTCGCGTTCGGCAACCACCACGCACCGGCGCAGGTCTGGTCCTGTGTATCGGTAAAGCGGTGTTCCACGACGGGCATCCAACTGCAAGACCACAACGCCTTCGATCGTGACTCGCTCGTCGCGCGGCGTGAATGCGGATCTGGAAAGCGAATTGTTGGAACTTCGCGAGTGTCCGTGCGGCCGTACACTGGATGCGTCCTTCGCATCAGGAGACAGCAATGGTCAGGAGACACAGATGAGAGATCCGCATATGACGAAGCTCGGCGACCACCAGTTGTCGCCGCAATCTCTGATGATGGGCTATGGCTACAACCCGCGACTCTCCGAGGGTTCATTGAAGCCGCCGATCTTTTTGACGTCGACGTTCGTCTTCGACAGTTGCGCCGACGGCAAACGTTTTTTCGAAGGCATCACCGGCAAACGGACTGGCGGCGCTGAAGGTCTCGTGTACGGGCGTTTCAACGGACCGGACCAGGAAATCCTCGAAGATCGCCTCGCGCTGTGGGAGAGCGCCGAGGAAGCGGCGGTATTTTCGACCGGCATGTCGGCGATCACGACGACATTGCTCGCGCACGTTCGCGCCGGCGAGATGATCCTGCATTCAGGACCGTTGTATGCGGCGACGGAGAAGCTGATCGACGCAGTGTTCGGGCGACTCGGCGTCGAGTTCGCGAATTTTGCGGCCGGCGCGCCGCTCACCGACATCCGCGCGTTGATCGAAGCGTCGCGCGCCCAGCGCCGCATCGCCGTGATCTATCTCGAAAGCCCCGCCAATCCGACGAATGAACTCGTCGATATCGCCGGCATCGTACGGCTGCGCGACGAACTGTATGCCAACGATCCGGAGAACAAGCCGTTGATCATGGTCGACAACACGTTCCTCGGCCCGGTCTTCCAACAGCCGATCAAAAACGGCGCCGACGTTTCGATCTATTCGCTGACCAAATATGTCGGGGGGCATAGCGACCTCGTCGCCGGCGGCGTCGTCGGCAGCCAAGCCGCGCTGTCGCCGATCATGGCGCTGCGCAACACGATCGGCACGATCACAGACCCACACACGTCGTGGATGCTGTTGCGATCGCTGGAAACGGTCGCACTGCGGATGGAGCGCGCTCAGCAGAACGCGCGCACGGTCTGCGAGTTCCTGCGCGTGCATCCAAAAATCGAGCGCGTCGGCTATCTGGGTTTTCTGGACCCAACGAGCGCGCAGGGGCGCATCTTCGCGAGCCATTGCTCCGGCGCCGGATCGACGTTCTCGGTGCTGGTCAAGGGCGGCGAAGCCGAGGCGTTCCGGATGCTCGACAATCTGCGGCTCGTGAAACTCGCCGTCAGTCTCGGCGGCACCGAGAGCCTTGCGTCGCACCCGGCCTCGATGACGCACCTCAGCGTGCCCGCCGCGCGCCGCAAACAGCTCGGCATCACCGACAATTTCGTGCGAGTATCGATCGGCATCGAGAGCGAAAACGATCTGGTGGCGGACTTCGCGCAGGCGCTTGCGCACGCCTAGCGCGCCTCCAGTCAACGCATTTGCGGGAACACAATCTCGGCCGTCTGGACGATGCGCAAAGCCACTTCCTTCGCATGAGCCCGACTCAGCTCCACATCATCGGGGTCGTTCGGCCAGCCGACGATGTTCGCGTGACGAGGTGGAGGCTCTTCGGCTTGCACGAGTAGTCCGGCATTTCTGACATGCACCGCGGTGACGATCGCTGCACCGTAGGCTACGCGCGCTTGAAGCGCCTGCTGCGCAATCCGCCACAACCCCTCAACGGGTTCCTTGTCATGTCGAAATACGGACGTCATGTTGTCGGCCGGGCTCGGAAGAAACGCCGCTGCCTTCGGTCCCTGCTGGTTGTACTGACTTCGTGAGGTCAGAAATCGAGCG
The DNA here is from genome assembly GCA_964445675.1 of uncultured Pseudomonadales bacterium. Classification (GTDB taxonomy): domain Bacteria; phylum Pseudomonadota; class Gammaproteobacteria; order Pseudomonadales; family Azotimanducaceae; genus DATJGR01. Next base: position 3,410 of record CAYUMA010000866.1, read on the forward strand.
AGCGGTTCATCGTCCGAGATTTGTTCAGGTAGACCGGACGGCAGCATCAACTCTGTCCATGATCAAGCGGATCTGCTGCAGCACGCGAAGTGGAAATCGTCCTTCGTCATACGCGGCGACTGCGTGGCCGCGATCCGAGCCATCTAGCCACGCGTACGCCAAGCCGTTCTCGATGCCAACGCTCAGAGATAGCACGGCGTGTCGAGACCGCGACCATTCGAGCGCGACGCTGCCATCGGGCTCCGGCGATACGTCCTGCACCGTAACGTCATCGGGGAGCGCCCGCACGAGTGCAATCGCTCGTCGGATTGCTTCGCGTGATACGGCTCGAGCGCCGCACCCGTCCCATCCCGGCTCGTTGCACTCCTGCGCGAGTCGCCAGATTTCCTCAATCACTCGTGCCTTACGTCCAAACAACGCTTGCGAGCGCTCGACCGAATCGGCCGCGTCGCTCGCCGTGCGTCGAAGCACATCTGATGCAGCCGACACGGCACTGCCGCCTCGCGCCACCGCGTACACGGACTCGAGCCCACTCGAATCCGCGCTTATCGAAAGAGCCGTAGACATTTCTTTGTCAGAGATTGCGCAAAGACATCATTCTTCAATGTCCGCGCGGATTCAATGCGGTGATTGATCTCGGGCCAATCGACACAGTCAACCGCGCCTTCGTGAATTGCTTCGATATCGAGGATGACAGGTAGCTTCTTGCCATCGTCTGGTTGAAACGTCGTCACGATGTTGACGACCTCGTTGGTCACGGCGTCGCGCAGCGAGCGCCGATCGAAAAATGCGGCCAGCATGAACCGGTCTCCCTCCGGCCATCTGGGCGGCAACGTGAAGTACTCCGCCAAATCCACCTTGGTGTTTCGCATCGGCAGCAAGAACCGATTGATATAGCGCAGTCGGATCAGCCTGACTTGAACCGGTGAGACCAGGTCGACGAACAGTCGCCACGTTCGTTCGATCTCCGGCAAGTACTCATCGAAGCTGCCGTACGGCGCGAGGCGATTGAACGAATAGCCTTGTGGGCGGATCTGCACCAACTGTTTCTCATCATCCTTCAGAAACTGCAGTACGGGCTGTGCCTCACGCGTCGTCACCGCAGGTACCTCGTCGCCCTTCGCGTGCAGTTCGGTCTCGAAGACGACGCGACGACGATTCTTCGGATAGCTGTCGTGCAGCAGATGCGACGCTTTGGTCACGACATCTGGTGGATTAAAGTCTCGCGGCATATCGCAGTCGATATCGACCACGGCCTCGACGATCGGCGGCGACTTCAACTTAATCGGCTTACGGCTCATCAGTGTCAGCGTAGGGATCTTTGCCCGTGTTGGTCAATGGACGAGGTCGCACAGCCGTAAACAGCTCGGCATCACTGACATTCTCGTGCGAGTATCGATCGGCATCGAGAGCGCAAACGACCTGGTGGCGGACTTCGAGCAGGCGCTCGAGCACACATAGACGCAATCGAGGACGAGCCGTGACCAAACAACCGAAACCGAAAGCCTTCAACCTGCATTGGGGCAGCGGCATCGTCGAAGAGGAAGCGACGATCGAAACGCAGTACCACAAGCCGAGCATTCAACTGTTGAAGTTCACCGATGGCGAAGCGGCCGGCACGTACCAGATTCGTTTCTGCTTCTATAACCACCAGGGACGTTTTCAGCGCGCGCCGATGATCCTCGGCGAAGCGGATCTCGGCGACCTGCGCAAAGCACTCGCCCATACGCCGAAGTTGAAGAAGCTGCTCGCGAAGCTCGCTGGCTGAAATAGACAACATCAAAGGAGAGAAACGGCATGGCCGACATTCATCATCACACGATTCGCACCAACGGCATCTCGATGCACGTCGCCGAGGCGGGCGCCGGCTT
>CAYUMA010000867.1:0-6453 GCA_964445675.1 uncultured Pseudomonadales bacterium
AGTCGCACACGTTCGCCGAGCGCGTTGAACGCCGCTCGTTCGCTCGCAATCTCGAACGCTTCGGGCGCAGTCGTCGCCAAAACCGCATCGGCAACAGACGCGCACGCGCGCACCTCGAGCGGACGCGAAAGCGCGCCGCGCCGATAGTCGGCCGCAGCGTTCGTGCCCACGTACAGCTCATCGGTGAAAGGCTGATACATCACGCCGATCACCGGCGTCGCGCCGTCGAACAATGCGATCAGCACACCCCAGTGCAACATGCCGGTCATAAACGCACGCGTGCCGTCGATCGGGTCGATCACCCACGTGAGGCCGGTGCCCGATTGATGGCCGAGTTCTTCACCGAAGATGCCGTGATTCTGGAAGCGCGCTGCGATGCCGGCGCGAATGATCGCCTCGGCCGCCTTGTCGGCGACCGTGACCGGATCGAAGCCGTCGATGCGCTTGTTGGCAACCGCTGGATTGTTGCGAAAGTGCGGCAGGATCACGGCGCCCGCGGCGCGCGCAAACTCAATCGCGGCCTCAACATATATCGCGCGATCGCGAGCCGAGACGATCGTCCGGTCGTGGTAGCCGAAATTCATCCAGTGGCGCCCTCCCCCCGGCGAGGATTATTACACACGCTTTACCTAGAGCGCCGCCTAGAGCCGCCTACAGCAGGTCGTTATGATGCAATCGACGATAACGAGGGAGAGGCAGGCGTGGCCATCAAAACGATCAACCCGAAAGAGACCCGGAATTTATACGACCAGTTTCATTTTTCGCAGGCGGTGCGCGCGGGCGAGCTGCTGATCTGCTCGGGCCAGATCGGCACCGGCGCAGACGGCAGGGTTCCCGCTGACATGGCCGACGAATTCCGCAACGCCTGGCAGAAGGTCGGCGGCGTGCTGACGGCTGCAAAATTCCAATTCTCCGACGTGGTCGAATACACGTCGTACCACGTGGGGATGCAGAGCACGATCGGCACATTCATGAAAGTGCGCGATGAAGTGCTGAGCGAACCGTGGCCGGCGTGGACCGCGATCGGCATTACCGAGCTCGCCGTTCCCGGTGCGCACGTCGAAATTCGAGTGACCGCTCGCAAACGCAAGTGACCGATGCGTTCTGGCGCGATCCGCCGTGGCGCGGCGGCAAGGGCGGCTATCGCATGGGCCTGCGCCCGATTGCACCACAGCAGTGGCTACCCGATCGCATCGACACGACCGAGCGCGCACGCAAACAACAGCTGCTCGCCGATCCGGCCAGCGGCGTGTTTGCGGCCATCGACGGATCGGTGCCGGGGCAGCGGAAAATTCTCGATGCAGTGACGGCGATCACCGGCAACGCGATCGCGTCGACCGACGCGCGGCCTCTCGTGAGCGCCGCGTTGATCGTTCCAGATGACCTGTGCCTGATGGAGTACGACGTGGGGTCGTATCGGCTGACTGCTGCGTGCGTCTGTTCGCCGTCGTACTGGCGGCTCACCGAGAAGATCGGCCGCACGCTCGACGGCATCCACGACCCTGTCCCGACGCTGAATGACAAGCTCGGCGCGACGATGCTGCAATTCTTCGAACGCCTACCCGACGGCGCCGTGTTCGAGCGGCGCAACTGGCTGATCCACACGAACGCCGAGCCATACCATCCACACTCCGATCCGTGGCCAACCGTGGCTGCCGCGAATGCTGAAGAACTCGTTGTGCGCTCCGAACGTCAGACCTTGCGACGGATCGATCCGGCAACTGTGGTATTTACGATTCGCGTCAGCTCCCATCCCCTCGCTGAAATCGTCAGGCATCGCGAGGCCGCGCGTGACCTGCTGTCGGCGCTCGCGACTAAGGACGAAGCGGAGCGATCAGCCACCGGTTATCGCTTCTTCGGACCCGCGGTGGTCGCGTTCTTGAACTCTGTAGCGGGGGCACCATGACCGATGTCAGCGCGACATTTCCACGAATCGACCTCGGCTTTCTGCCGACGCCGCTCGAGCCGCTCGATCGACTCTCGGCAGCGTTGGGCGGACCACGCATCTGGATCAAGCGCGACGACTGCACCGGTCTCGCCACCGGCGGCAACAAGACGCGCAAGCTCGAGTTCCTGATGGGCCACGCGAAATCCCTCGGTGCCGACACCGTGATCACGTACGGCGCCGTGCAATCCAATCACGCGCGTCAGACAGCCGCCGCCTGCGCGAAGCTCGGATTCGAGTGCCACTTGCTGCTGAGCCGCCGCGTGGCATGGACCCACCCGGAATACGAAACGAGCGGCAACGTGCTGCTCGACCGCCTCCTCGGGGCGCATATCCATTTCACTGAACCGGCGAACGCGGACGCCGCATCGCGCACGCTCATCAACGACCTGACGCTGCTAGGCAGGCATTGCTACGTAATCCCGGCAGGCGGCTCGAACGCGATCGGCGCATTGGGCTACATGCGCTGCGCCACGGAGATCGTCGCGCAGAGCCGCGAGCTTGGATTCAGACCAGATGTGATCGTGCACGCGACGTCGAGCGGCGGAACGCAAGCCGGCCTTGTTGCCGGCCTGGCAGCAGAGAGCTTTGAATGTGACGTCATCGGGATCAATGTCTACGACACGGATCATGCGGCGATGGAGCGGCGCGTCGAGCAGCTTCTGCACGCGACAATGTTCCTCGCTGAGGTCTTACCCAACAAAGCACCTCGGTTGCGAATCCTCCACGACTTCATCGGGCAGGATTATGGCATCCCCACCCAGCAGACCACGGACGCCATCAACATCCTCGCGGAGACTGAGGGAATCCTCACCGACCCGGTGTACTCGGGAAAGGCATTCGGTGGGTTGCTTTCGATGATTCGAAGGAAGGGCTTCGCGTCACTTGGCAACATCATATTCGTCCATACCGGCGGAGTTGCATCGCTTCCGGTGTACGCCGCCGCCTTCCGATCCGATCAACGGTAGGAATAGTGTGACGCGCGTCATACCTTGTTGGGTGGGTGCGGGTGGGACAATCTGATCGCGGCACAGCACTGCGCAAACCAACAAGGCGCGGAATCAACAAGGAGGTTGTAGTGACGCCGAATGCTCGACACTTGAGCAGCCAGCCACATGAAGCCAGGGCTCCGCAGACTTCCTTCGGAGGCCTCCGTTCACATGTGGATTGACCGAGCAATTGGGTGGATATTCCCTTCGCTCGCACTGCAGGGAACGCCCTGGTATCACCTCTGGCAAACGAAAGAACGGAAAGACTTCCTGTTCCTGCCGCGAGTACTGTTTACATTAGGCGGGCTTGGGTACATCGCCCACTACGTACTCTTCGATCGCGTAATGAACCTTCAACCAGTCGAACTCTGGTTTACGTTTCGAATGTCGATGGGGGCGCTGACGCTAGCAACCGCGGCGTACTACTTCATTCCAACTCTCTACGAAGTACGGTTCTACAAGATTCCCGCAATTGTCGCTGGCGCCATCTGTGCCTACTTCCAGGCTCGTGTCCTTGTATGGTACGAAGGAAGTCTGTACCTCTATGCGTTCGCGTTCGTCATCGTCGCGACTGTGGTACTTAGGCTGAGCATAGGACAGAGCTTGTTGTACGCCGGACTGCTCATCGCAGCTCAATGGGATTCCTACCTAGAGGCCGGTATTGATAAACCGCTGCTCTGGAGCGCTAGCATAGTGACCCTCGTATTCCTGGCCTTTGCTCGTTCCGGGTATTCAGCTGAGCTGCAGTACTTTAGGGCAAACCAAGAGAACGTTGAAAATCAAAAGCGCATCATCGAACTCAACATTGAGTTTGCCGACCGAGTTCGTGCATTTCTCCCCAAGGAAATATCCGCGCGACTATTTCGATATGTTGACGTACAGCGAATGACAATCCTGCAGGCAATCGAGGAAGTTCTACGCCCACGCCACCGCGAGATCGCGTGTTTGTTCAGCGACATCCGAGGCTTTACTAAGGCCACACAAGGGATCGGCGATACGTATCTCGACGATGGTGTGATCCCAAACGTCAAGCAATGTACAGAGGCCGTCGAGCGTAGCGGAGGAATTCCTCGAAAGATCGGTGACCTTCTCTTCGCGTATTTTGATGCGCCGGAAGCCAATGCAAACCTGGCGCATTGTTTGAAGGCAGCGATCGAAGTCATTCAGGTGAATAGTGATTTCAACGCGAGTCGACCAGGAAAGGACCCAATAAATAGGTATGTTCTCATGACCTCTGGCGAGGCGATTGTTGGCAATCTTGGCGGTTTCGACTCGTCAATCGAGATCACTGCGCTCGGAAATCCGGTCAACTTTCTGAGTCGAATTGACGAAGCCACTAAACAACCTGCACTTCGCCAGATGATAAGCAGCAAACACATTGTGATCGACGAACGAACCGCAAGGTTGCTGATGGCAATCGTTCCAGGATTTGAGCCGGAAGCTCTCTCGCTTAGGGAACTGGGAGTCACCATTCGGGACTTCGAAAGTGTTGATCAACTATTCCTGTATTGTGTTGATGACGCTAAGTCGCACTTCATGAATTTGCAGATCGATGGGATAGTGGGAACCCATGTCACAGACACTCGCCGAGTTAGCAAACAGATACAAACAATTCGCGCCTGATCCAGACTTGCATGGGAGCTTTTATCCAGCCGATGTCTATCCCGGCGAAGCGGCCTCGGCAACGATACGGGCAAACGCAAACGCAATCGTCGAGCACGTGCGTATTTGGCGCATGAGCCCACTTGGTTTGGAAGTACTCGCGCCTTCAGGCGCGAGCCAACTCGCAGTGGGCCAAACCGTTGAAATCGACTTGCGGCTTGGCGCATCTAGTGCATCTTTGTCGGGACTCACGATCGTTAGCACGACAAACGAACTGAACAACAAGATTCTCGGAATTCGTCTAATAGAGCAGCCCGCGCCAAGATTCGATGGGGAGGACCGAAGGAGTAACCGACGGTGGCTTTGCAGCGACCAGTTCGTCCCTGTGTGCGTAGCGCCGAATCCCGCTCGGTTTCAAGATTTCGTCTACCTCCGTGTGCGAGAAATATCGCCCACCGGAATGAGGCTGATAACGAGCCTTCGGAATAAGTTCCTCGTGAAGGGTATGACGCTGGATTGCGTGGCGAGTTTTCCATTCATTTCTCAACTTCCGTTGAAGATGACGATTGAAAATGTTCGCCTCACTACCGAGAACGGCAAGGATTTCCTCTCGGTCGGCGTCAGCTTGAAGAAACTCAATCATCAGGAACGACAGATCATCGGACAGTATCTAGTTCAATTCGGCGAAGGCGTCGCGCTCCAGGATCTCCGTCACCACGACATGACGCCGCATTCTATGGCGCCGTCTTTGGAGTTCTCGTTTGTAAGGTCACTGGAGGACTACCGAGAAGTCCTTGACCTCAGGTTGCGCGCGTATCGTGCGGCACAGAAGATCCCAGATAGCTTCACGGCTGATGACATGGCCGATCTCTACGACACGCGATCACGAATCGTCATCGGAAAGTACCGAGGCAAGGTGATCGCTACAGCCGCCCTGGTATTCAATGAGTATTACGATCGCATGGAAATCGAAGACGGCGTGGAGTGGCCGAACCATCTTCCAAGGCGCGACGAAATGGTCGAGGTCATTCGTGCTTGTACTGATCCATCTTTTCGCGGAAGTGATCTGCTCATCGCGATGTTCCAGTTCATGGCGGTTGCTGTTATGCAATCGAAGCGCCCCTACGTGGTCTGTGGCTGTACGCACGACATGATTGGGCTCTATGCGGGCATCGGGATGGACCGACAAGACCTTGACTACTGTCACAGCAAGTTAGGCGACGCTCCCCATACTGTCATGCTTGGGGACATCCGCCGAGCGATGAAAGGGACGTCAGTAAATCCGATCTTCTGGAATGCGGTATGGGCGCCGGCAACGAACTACATGATCGACACGGAACTTCTGGAGCTGACCGCCGTAGATCGACTGCGCATGAGCATCTATCGCCTCTGCGCCCCGATCGGGTTCATGCTCCAACGAAGAATGAGAAAGCCTCGGAAGCAGATCGAGAGCACATGACCGAAATTGCGCTAGAACCCGGCTGGACAAAAGCACGATCTCCGTCCCGCGTCGATTGGAAAAGCTACGCCGAGTGCTACGACCTACTCGCCGCGATCAACCCCGCGTATGTTGAGCTACTTGAAGAGTTCAAGGTCTTTTGCCACAACGTCAACCTACGCGAAGGCATGCGCATCCTTGACCTTGGCGGTGGCACCGGCAACTTCTTCTGCCACGGCCTACCGGAAGAACTGAGGGGCCGATGCGAGCTGATTCATCTGGATTCTGATGCGGAGATGATCTCAATCGCACGCGAAAAGTACAGACAGCGCGGCTTGAACGTTCAGCTAATCCATCGCGACGCGAGTAGGACCATATTTCCGGCTGGACATCTCGACTGCATAGTTTCCGTTAACGCGCTATACGCCATGGCGGGCCCAATTCAAATTCTACAGCGCGCCCTACATTGGCTCCGACCG
>CAYUMA010000868.1:0-11600 GCA_964445675.1 uncultured Pseudomonadales bacterium
GCCGCAATGGCGCGACCTGCAGGTTTTCGCCGGCGGAGACGCCCTGAATTATCACGTGCAGAAGCCGGCACGGCCGATGCTGATCAAAGATCTGTTCATGCACACGTCGGGCCTGACGTACGGTTTTCTCAACACGCATCCCGTCGACGCGATGTACCGCGCGGCGCAGATCGGCGCGAGGGGCCTAGGCTCGACGCTCGCCGGCATGATCGATGACCTCGCTGCGCTGCCACTGCAGTTTTCGCCGGGAACACAATGGAACTACAGCGTGTCAACCGACGTGTTGGGACACCTCGTGCAGATATTCGCCGATCAGGATCTCGGCCAATACGTCGCGGAACGCATTACGCGGCCGCTCGGCATGGATGCTACCGGCTTCTTCGTCATCCCGAAGAATCACGCGCGGCTCGCCGCCTGTTACGACCGCGTCGCGGCGACCAATTCGTTCAAGCTGCAGGACGATCCACGCTCGAGTCCGTATCTGACGCTGCCAACGTTTCTGTCGGGGGGTGGCGGCATGGTGTCTACGCTCGACGACTACCACACGTTCGCGCGGATGCTGCTCGGCAAAGGTGAAGCGAATGGCGTCCGCATACTGGGACGCAAGACCGTCGAATACATGACACTGAACCACCTGCCGGGCAACAAGGACATCGCGGCGATGGGCCGGCCGGTCTTCAGCGAGACGTCGTACGACGGCATCGGTTTCGGGCTCGGATTTTCCGTCGTGCTGGATCCGGCGGCCGCGAACGTAGTGGATTCGCCGGGTGACTTCGCGTGGGGCGGTGCAGCGAGCACCTATTTCTGGGTGGATCCGCTCGAACAGCTGATCGTGATCTTCATGACGCAGCTGCTGCCGTCATCGTCGTATCCGATCCGCCGACAACTCAAGGCGTTGGTGTATCAGGCGTTGGTGGACTAGCACGCTCTTGAAGACGGGAGCTTTCTCCGACGATCCCTTCGGCGATCAGCGCGTCGATCTCGGCTTCGCCCAATCCGACTTCGAGCAACACCGCGCGGCTGTGTTCGCCGATCTCCGGTGCGCGCGTCGGTGTGCGTTGCGCTTCGCCGTGCAGCTTGAACGGCGTCGCCAGCGCCTTGTCGTACCCGGGCTGCGTCGAGTCGGTCGCGACAACCAGGCCATTGGCGATCAACTGCGGGTCCGTGACGACATCGGCGATCCGCGCGATCACGCTGAACGTCACGTCGTGTGCTTTCAGCGCGGCGTCGGCCGCGTCGATCGTCAATGCCGCGAAACCGGACGCGATCAACGCGCGCAATTCGTGGCGATGGTGCATCGCACTGCCGTAGGTGCGAAAGCGCGCGTCCGCGGCCCACTCCGGGTGTCCGAGCGCGGCGGCGAGCCGCGGCCATTCCTGCATCGGCAACGCCAACGACACCATCAGGTGGCGCCCGTCGCCAGTCGTGTAGACATTGCCGAACGGATTCGACCAACCCTCGGCATCGCGCCGCTGCGTCGCGTCGATTCCCGCCAGCACGCCCTGCAGCTGCAGTCCATTCGCCCACGCGCCGGTGACCGCGAGCGACGTCGACACCATCGCCCCTGCGCCGGTCTGTTGGCGCCGGTACAGCGCCAGCATGATCGCCCCGAACAGCGTCATCGCGGTCGCGTGATCGCCGACACCGCCGGCCGGCGGCGCGGGTGCTACGTCCTTCTCGCGCATCACGTCGAGGATGCCGGTGCGCGCGAACCAGCCGGTGACGTCGAACGCGCGACGCGATGCCTCGGCGCCTTCGAGTCCGTAGCCCGAGACCTGCGCGTAGATCAGGCGCGGGTTGCGTTTCGAGAGAGCCGCATACGTCAAGTTGTAGCGCTCGAGCTGTTCGGCGCGCAGATTGAACAGCACGACATCGGCGCTATCGATCAAGCGCAGCAGAATTGCGTGGCCCTGCGCGCGCGTGAAATCCAGCGCCACCGCGCGCCGGTTGCGATCGGTGAGTTCCCACGCGAACTGGATCGGATGGCCGCCGGAGATGCGGCGATGGCCATCGCCGGTCAGCGGTTCGATCTTGATCACGTCGGCGCCGTAATCCGACATGATCGTCGCCGCGCACGGTCCGGCGAGAAACGACGCCGCGTCGATCACGCGCAGTCCTTGCAATGTCGCGGTCATGCTCGATTCTCCGGTGCAATCACCCGCATATAGTGCCGCAGCGCAGCGGAATCAACATGCACGAATTCCGCGGCAAAGTCGCGTTGGTCAGCGGCTTCGGGAAACCACCAGCTTGATGAATGCCGCCGTCTCCTGCAGCGACTGGGCCTGCAGGAGATGGCGACAGTCGGGCTCTCTATTTACCTCTGCCGGCCTTGATCAGCTTCTTGATGAAGTTGGCGTCATCACTGTTGCTGCAGGTCTTCACGCCCTTCGAATCGTCGCCTTTGCGGTCGTCGTCGTGTTCATTCACGCACGGCGGTGCAACCACATCGGCGATCTCGAACAGCCACACCGCATCACCAAAGCCGTTGGCCACGTCGTTGGTGCTGTCCGGGTGCTGCACGGCGATCACGAACTGGGTGGGTTTGGCCGGGTTGAAGATCATGCCCGTGGATTCCGCGCCGTCCGCCTGCAGGCTCAGGAAGTGGTCGAGGGACTCCGCTACGCCGTCGCCGTTCACATCACGTACGAACCAGATATCGCCGCCGATATTAGAGCTGTTCGGCCAATCCTCGACGACGTAGATGTTACCGAGGGCGTCCTGCGCGAGGTTGTCCGGCGAATCGAGCGTACCGGTCGTGGCGGGATGGTCGAGGTTCTTGGGAGTTGCCAGCTGGCTTGCCGTCAGGCGAACCGTAGCTTTGCGATTGCCCAGTTCCTCTACGCAGTAGATGGCGAGTTCGGACGTGGCAGCGAAGTACACCACCTCCCTGCCGTTGGCGAGGCGACCCACCTCGATGTCTTCGGGACGGCCGTACGGCGCCCCTTTGACTTCGTTGGCCGCCGCACGACCACCGCGGGTGGCGTTATCGTACGGATCAGCGGTGGTCAGCTTGACGCCGTTGGCGTCGGAGATCGGGACCCAGGTCGCGGCGCCGGTGCGCACGGCGGTCGCGTTGACGCCGGCGTTGTAGTTGAGCGAGGCATCGCCGGCGAAGGCGTCGACAACGAGTACGAACGACTGGCCCTTCGTGTAGTCACCCTTCACGGTAGGCACGAATTTGTAGATGGAGCCGGAGTTGTCTTCGTCAATGAAGTACAACGCCGTGGCATCGCGATTAAAACGTAGACCCTCGTGCGAGACATTGGGGACGCTGTTGAGCTCACGCATGTTGATCTGGTTGGCGGTAGCCAGCGGATTGGTGACTTCGAACAGGCGGCCCTGGCCCGACCACTCCTCCGCGAGGAACAGCGTGTTGTTCGGCGTCCAGCTCGATGGATCGAAGGCGCCGTAGTCGGCGCTCCAGTCGCCGCTCGCTCCATCCCCGTCGCCTTCCACCAGCACCTCAGCGAAGTCGTCTGCGATGCTGTAACGCGTGAGACCGGCGCCGAACTGGGTCTCGTGCGGAATGAAGACGTATTTGCCGCTGGCATCGAAACTGACCATGTCGAACATCGATGCGGTGCTGGCCAGACCGGACACGCGTATCACGGACTGGCTGGCATCGGCCTCGATTTCGTGCAGGCTGGTCAGGTTGACCTGGCTGACACCGGCGGGCGACTGCCACGGCGAGTTGATCTCATTGATGTGGTTGGGGGTGGCAACGGCGGTGGACTGGGTAAGCGGGTTGAAAAAAACATCGGTACCCGCACTGACCGCGCCGGCGGCCGTGATGGCCATGATGGCCGCAGCAAGCTGCTGTCGTTTCATCTGTGCATCCTTTGCAAGTTGTTGGAACACGTCTCACCGACCGATGAGACGGGCGGAAACCTTGCAGGGTTTCGATGACACGACCGTGAAGAAACCGTGACGTTTTGCCTTCAGTGTGCCTGTTGACGCTATTCGAGTGGGGTGCCAGGCGTTGCAGACTCGAACGGACGTGTAGTTCGAACTTTCCCGCGCAATACTCGCTCGACCGAGACTTCCAGCGAGCAACCGATGCGTGTACTCGTCACCGGATTGAGCGGCCTCATCGGCGGTGCCCTGCGCCGCGAGATCGAACCTCTGTATGCGCTGACCGCACTGAATCGCAGCGCAGTCGGCGGCGTCGCCACCACGCAGGCGAGCCTGCACGAATTCGCGCGCATTCGCCCGGCATTCGACAACCAGGAGGTGGTCGTTCATCTCGCTGCGAAGATCCACGACGGCGTGGGCTGGGAAGCTCTGCTCGAAACGAACGTCGTCGGCACGCGCAACGTATTCCAGGCAGCGGCCGAAGCGGGTGTACGCCGCGTCGTGTTCGCGAGCAGTGGCGCGGTCGTCGCGGGCTGGGAACTCGAACGGCCGTATGCGCAGCTGGTGGCGGGCGAATATGAAGGTCTCGGCACGGTGCCGTTGATCGACGAGTCAATGCCGACCCGGCCGCGCAACTTGTACGCGAGCACGAAGGTGTGGGGCGAAGCGCTCGGGCGACACTACTCGGACAACCTCGGGCTCGAAGTCGTCTGCTTGCGCATCGGCTACGCCAACGCGGCGGATCGGCCGCAGGACGCGCGGCAGTTCTCGGTGTGGAACAGCCAGCGCGACGTCGTGCAGGCTATTCGTCTGGCAATGACCACGACGTTGTCCGGGCGGTTCGACCAGTTCTTCGTGCTGTCGAACAACCGCTACGCGTACCGGAGCATCGACCGGGCGCGAACGCTGCTCGGTTTCGAGCCCGCGGACGCGGCAGAGCGCCATCGTTAGACGTTGTGTTCGTGCCAGCGTGCAGTTGCGCGCGCAACTGCGCGAAGACGGCGTTCGTCAGGATCACCATCGAAGCTTCGGCTCAGAGGAGCAGCCAGCCGCCATCCACCGGCAGGTAAATGCCTGTGACGAAATCACTCATCGACGAAGCGAGAAATACCGCGGCCTTACCCTGCTCCATCGGATCGCCCCAATGTCCGGCCGGCAGGCGCGCGATGCGATCTGCCACCGTATCCGCTAAGGGGTCACCGGTACGGGCAGGCGGTTGCCCGTCAACGGTTGGCGGCGGTCCGCTGCGCACCCACGTGGGGCCGGGTGCAAGTGCATTGACGTTGATGCCGTGCGGCGCCAGTTCCAGCGCAAGCGCCTTCGTGATCTGCACCACCGCCGCCTTTGAACCGTCATACGTGACGCCCACTCCGGGACTGATTGCCTGGGTGGAGGCGATGTTGATAATCCGACCACGCGTGCCGGCGGCGATCATGATGCGCGCCGCTGCACGGCAACAGTAGAACACCCCGTCGACGTTCACCGACCACAGCTTGCGCCACATTGCATCCGTGATATCGCGAACAGGACCGCCCAGGCCCATGTAGACACCTGCGTTGTTCACCAGAATGTCCAGCGAACCCAGCCGCTCGACGGTTGCCTGCAGGGCCGCATCCACCGCAGTGCCATCACTGACATCCAGTGCCATCCCGACGCCGTTGATCTCCCGCGCCGTGCGCATGGCACCGTCGCCGTTGACGTCGCTCACAGCCACCGTAGCACCGGCCAGCGCCAACGCTTTTGCAATGGCGGCGCCGATGCCCTGAGCACCCCCGGTGACGTGCGCCACCTTGCCGTCGAGCTTGATCCAGTCTGCTGCTTGCATGGTGCTCCTTCAGCGTCCGGTCTTCGCGTCTTGTAGATTGCTTGCTCAGCCGTTGCTTGCTCAGCCGATGCTGCGCTGCGTGGGCCAGTAAGGCGCACGCAGTTTGCGTTTGTTGATCTTGCCCATGGTGGTGCGACCGATGTCGTTCACGAACTCATAGGACCTGGGACACTTATACCCCGCCAGATGCGTGCGACAGAACCCGTCCAGTTCTTTTGCCGCGGGTTCACTCGCGCCTTCCTGCAGAATCACGAGCGCCTTCAGTTCCTCTCCCATTTCCGCATTGGGTACGCCGATCACCGCACAGTCGGCGATGGCCGGATGTTCCAGCAGCACCTGTTCGGTTTCGGCCGGATAGATGTTCACGCCGCCCGACACCACCATGTCCGAAGATCGGTCAGTGATGTAGAGATACCCTTCCCCATCCAGATAGCCGATTTCGCCGAGTGTGAATACGCCCGGCTCGCGATGGGCAGCCTTGGTCTGGTCCGCATTGTTGTGATAGATGATGCCGCGGCCCGTGGTGTCGCGGAAATAGATCTGGCCGGCCTCGCCCGCCGGCAACGGGTTGCCATCGTCATCCAGAATCAGACATTCGAACGGCGGTAGCGTCTTCCCGACAGATCCGGGGTGCGTCAACCATTCCCCGGATGAGATCGCATTGGTGCTGCCCGCTTCGGTCGCGCCATATGCTTCAAGCAGCACCGGGCCAAACCATTCGATCATGGCGCGTTTGGTATCCACCGGGCACGCGGCGCCGGTATGGCTGATCACCTTCATACTCGACACGTCGTAACGGCGGCGCACGGATTCCGGCAGCGCAAGCATCCGCTGGAAATGGGTAGGCACCATCAGCGTGCCCGTCACCTTGTGAGTGTCGATGGCCTTCAATACGTTCTCCGCATTGAAGCGCCCCAACACCACCAGTGTGTGGCCCGCCGCCAGCGCGCGCACGCTACCCAGCGGGCCCGTGTGGTACAGCGGGCTCACCACGAGTGATACGCCGCGTTCGGCGAGCCGAGGATTCTGCTGCACGATGCCGATGTGTTCGGCAACCGTTGCGCCCCCCGCAAACATCGTTGGCGGCGTCTCGGCACCTTTGGGTCTCCCCGTGGTGCCCGATGTATAGTGCAGGAACGGTTTTGGACGTTGATCCGCGGGCGGCTCGCGATCATCCCCGCGCCGCAGGAAGTCGAGCCAAGGCGTAACGCCCGCTTCGGCGTCGCAGCGCCAGCCGACAACCATTTCAATACCGGCCGCGCGCGCTGCCGTGACGCCGACCTGCGCCGTCTCGGGACCCACGAACACTGCCGCAGACTGCGAGTCTTCCAGGATGTACTGCAATTCGGCCGCCGTGAGATGGAAGTTGATCGGCACCGTGGAAATTCCCGCCAGGATGCCGGCCAGGTGCGCCAGCACCGTCTCTGTGGCGTTCTCGGCAAACACCGCCACACGCTGTTCCGGGGAAAATCCCCGCTCAAGCAATGCGTTCGTTGCGCGATTGAGAATCGTATCGACGTCTGCCCAGGTGATGGTCGCGCGTTCGTCGCTGAGTGCGGTGGCCCGCGGTGAAAGGCGCGCCCATGGCGCTGTGGCGATCGACATGTTCTCATTCCTCCGTTTGTGCTGAGCGGGGTCTTGTGGCGCGGGCGTCCCCAACGGCCCATTCATGGGGCGCGACTGCCCCGCCCGCTTCGTATACGATCATCACTACGACCGCGCCGATCAAAGTCCAAGCACTTCCTTCGCGATGATGTTGTGCTGGACCTCACTCGAACCACCGGCGATGGTGTAGCCGCGATGGTGGTACCGGGCGGATGCGACGTACTGCGCATACACCGGCCCGATCGATTCATTGCCTGCACCAACGGCAGTATCGAGCGGCGCGGCCCAATAGCCGATCGCTTCGAACAGCGCCTCGTCCATCGCCTGCACCAGTTCCGACCCCTTCAGCTTCAGCATCGACGGTTGCGCGCCGATCACGCCGCCGCGATCGGCTTCGCCGAGCAGGCGCAGACTGGTCGCTTCGAGCGCCTCCAGCCGAATCGTCAGTGCGGCGATTCTGGCGGCAAACGCAGCGCCGTCACCTTGCAACTGTCCCGAGTTCTGCTCGGCACGCACGACCTCGACGAGGCGCGACAACATGCGCCGGTTCTCCGCGACACGGCTGACCATCAGGCGCTCGTCGCCGAGCAGTCGCTTCGCCACCGTCCAGCCGGCGTTCTCGTCGCCCAGACGGTTCTGCGCGGGAACACGAACGGCGTCGAAGAACACCTGGTTCCACAGCCGTTTGCCGTTGAACGCGTAAAGCGGTTCGATGCGGATACCGGGCGATGTCAGATCCACCAACAGAAAGCTGATGCCGCGCTGTGGCGCCACGCGCGTATCGGTTTTCGCAAGCACGAAGATCCAGTCGGCGTCCTCGGCAGCGGAGGTCCAGATCTTCAAACCGTCGACGATGTAGTCGTCACCGTCGCGCACCGCGCGTGTAAGAAGTGCCGCAAGATCGGAACCGGCCTGCGGCTCCGAATAGCCCTGACACCACCAGGTGTCCGCGTTGCGGATCGCCGGCAGGAAGCGTTCGCGTTGTGCGTCGCTGCCATAGCGGACGATTGCCGGACCGACCATGTTGAAGCCGAATCCCGCCAGCGGCGGGGCATGCGCAAGCCGGCACTCGACGTCGAACAGATGCCGCTGCACCAGGGTCCAGCCGGTGCCGCCGTATGCGGTCGGCCAGTGCGGTGCCGCCCAGCCGCGCTGGTTCAGCGTGCGGGTCCACGCCGTGAGTTCGGCCTTGTCGACGTGAGCGCCGTGTTTGACCTTCTCGGCAATGCCGCGCGGCAACCGGTCGCCGACGAACGCACGCACCGCAGCGCGGAACGCAACCTGTTCCGGCGTCGACGTCACCGGCAACGCGGCACCGCCGCTGCCTGCGTCTCACCCACGCGCAGTTCCATAACGTGTCTCGTCCACAATGAGTCGGCGCGGCGAACGCCGCGTATCGGCAAAGCGCTGGACATCGTCGGCGATGACGGCGCGGCTCGCGTCGCGGGTGTAGAACTTGTTGCGCAGATCATCGATCGAGGCGAATCCACACAGCGCGAAACCATCGAGCTCACGCCCCGCGATGCGATGAACGACGCTCAGCTGCGTGTAGTGCGTCATGAACGCGTGGTGCTCGAGCGCCAGAGGGGCATGCCGGTCGCGCCAATGCGCGTCTGCTTCCGCATGAGTCAGGTCGGGATGGTGCACCAGCGGGAACAACCCGATGACGGCCGGCGTGCCCGGTTTGATCAGCCGCCGGCAGATGACATACAAGCCGACGTCCGCGAGCGCCGCGACGGGCGTGAGATCGTCGGTCGTCACCGTGGCCAAAGCGCGAAAAGGCAGCTGCTGGTGGTCTTCACGGGCATCGACGTACAACGTACCGCCGAGCGTTCGCGCCAGTTCACGCGTGCGTTCGATATCGGTCGAGGCGGCGGCGATTTCCAGTTCGTAGCGATCGGCGTGCATTGATTCCTCCAGGCTGCTCGGGGGTGGGAAGCATAAACCACCTGTTGGCGAATCGGCGCCGCCGGGCAGGACTGCGCACGGGGTAAGCGTGACAAACCGCTGGGCGGTTCGAAGCCGAAATCGACCCGCTATCTCGTAAACGTCACCCTCTACCCGGCGAGATCCACCAACTTGACACCCATCGCCTTCGCCGCCACACGCATGCGCCTGTCGTAGGTCGCAAGGTCGACCGGCTGGCCATTACGAGCCAAGTAGTCCAGCGAGGCAAGGTGCAGTGCATCGAGCGTGCGCACCGGCGCACGGAAGGGTTCCAGTGCGCGCGCCAGGACAGGCGTGGCCAACTCCAGAAACGCGAGTCGTCCCAGCAATGCGTGCGCGGCGGCGCCGTGGGAGCGAGCGAGCTTTCGGGCGTTGAGTCGCGTCCACAGCTCGTATTCGAGCAGTCGGCTCGTAACGAGGACCTCGTCCCAGAGCCACGCCGGCGGACGTTCGTCCTCTGCCAACAACTGCGCCAACGCAACGGAGGTATCGAGATAGATCATCGCTCTGTGCGATCGGCGTCGAGTTCGCTGAGCAGCTCAGCGAGCGGCGCCACAGGTTTCGTCGCGGGCGGTGGTCCACCGCCGTACAGCACCGGCGGCGTGAGCCAACCTTTGCGGACCGCTTCGGCGAGCACCGCGTCGGCAAGTAGCGGGCTGCGCGCCACATCCGGCGCCGTAATCTGCGCAACCACGCTGTCGCGATCGGTCACCAACACAGTTTCGCCCGCCGCTGCCAGCCGAATGTATTCGCTGAGCTTGTTCTTGAGTACTTTCAGGCCGACCGATTTCATGATTCGACGGTAGCTCCCGGTAGCTTCATTGTCAACGAACAGCGCGCGGCGAAGGAAAAACCGGCTATCCTGCGAACGTCATCATCGGGGAGATCGGTAAATGCTGAACAACATTGCAGTCCGAAAAGCGCTCTGACTCACGCTCGCGATTGTTGCGCTGATCGGAACGTGGGCCTAGATCATCGGCGATCTCGGGCCATCGTTCCTCGGCGCACAAGTCTCCTTCTGACAGGCGACACTGGCGCAGCCCGTCACGCGTTTCGTCGCGCTCGATCTGCTGTTCCTGGCGACGGTCGTGTCGTACTGGATGCTCGCGGAGGGCCGTCGGCTGAACATCCGATTCGCGTGGGCGTATGTCGTCCTCGGCGCACTGATCGCGATCAGCGCGACGGTTCCATTGTTCATGTACGCGAGAGAACGAGCACGTGAACGCGACAACGAGCATGAGGCCACGCTGCGCGTCAGCGATCAGCTGATCTTCGGCTTCCTGCTGCTGTTCTCGCTGGGACACTTGTGGCTGTCGCTGCGCGCCGCATTCACGTAGCCAGCGCGCCGGCCGCACCGACGATTCCCCCGATCGCGCCTAGTCCTGCAGCGTCACGGCAGGTCATCGAGCAGCGCGAAACATGCACCGGCCTGAATTCGGTGACGATCAATTCGGGCGACGCTATCTGACGCTGCCGTGCGTTAGCGATGCCGATGAACGGCTCGAGTTCGCGCACGCTGGCTTCGAGAGGCTGCCGCCATTTGTCACCGACCTTCCGCGTAAGCCGGGATTGCCGCCACGACTCCCACCGGCGAGACTGGCTGCGGGGGTGCGCGAATGGCCGACGTATTCGTTTCTTACGTGAAGGAAGACCAGGCGCACGCCGTGATGCTCGCGCGTGCGCTCGAGTCGAGCGGCCACTCGGTGTGGTGGGACAGAAACCTGCACGGTGGGGCCGATTTCGCCGCGGAGATCGAACGGCAGCTCACCGCGGCGCGCGCGGTGATCGTGCTGTGGTCGGCGAAGTCGCGCGACTCCCAATGGGTGCGCGACGAGGCCGGCTACGCCCGCGACGCGGGCAAGCTCGTTCCGGTGCGCCTCGACGATACGCCGTCCCCTCTCGGTTTCCGTCAGTTGCAGACCGTCGACCTCGTCGGCTGGAACGGCGAACTGGATGGCGCATACGCCGGACTGCTCGCGTCGTTGGGCCACTTCGTCGACACGCCGGAACGGTCGCCGTCGTCGCCCGCACCGGTGGCCCCACTGCCGTCGTCCTCGTCGACGAAGCCGCGCCGCGCGATGCGGATTTCCGCGATCGTAGGGGTTGCCGTCGTCGTCGCGCTCGCTGCGGGCCTCACGCTGATCTGGCGCGATTCGAGCCCGGTGCCAGTGGACTCGGCGGGGCCGCGCGAGTTGGACGATCCGGGCAACTGGACCATCGTCGTCCAACCCTTCACCGTCCCGGCCGACGGCTCGCTCAATGCGATCGCCGAGATCGCGCTGAACGACCTCACGCGCACTCTCGCGACGATGGACTTCATCGTCCTGCAATCAGCTGCGAACAGTCCGAACGACGCCGCGCGACATCGCCT
>CAYUMA010000869.1:0-12392 GCA_964445675.1 uncultured Pseudomonadales bacterium
TCGGCCGCCGAGTTCATCGCGTCGGTCGAGGCCTCGCCCATCGCTTTCGCGCTGTCCTGCATCGCGTCGACACTCGCGCTCGCCGCATCCTGTGCAGCTGCCGCCGCGTCCTGCGCGGAATCAACCGCCGCGGACGCCGAGTCGGCCGCGGATTTGGCGGCGTCGTTCCCCTGGCCGCACCCTACCAAAATCGCCAGCATCGCCACGGCGACCATTCGAATCGTGTAACTCATGTCCTTCTCCTGTGATCTATTTGCGCGTGTACCGCGTATCGTTAGCCGCTCGCGACGAACACCCCGTCCTACTACAAGCTCCCCCCGGGTTCCGTGGTCCGTCCACCGCGGTGTCGCGAGCATACATGAAAAGAACTCGAGCGAATAATCACGGTCGCGTTCGGCGCCGCCGGTCGACACACGCGCGAACCCGGTCGGGAACCCGGTCGGGAACCCGGTTGAGGTCGCAGCCGCCGGCGAATTGACGCTGATTCAGGCGATCGCGCGTGCACTCGCCCACAACTTCGCACTGCTCACCGGCGCGCAGACGTGTTGATCGGTGCGGCCGACGTCGGCATCGCACGCGTTTCGATCGCATCGGGTATTCACGCACCGCCGCGACCCTGCGTCGAGGCAACCGACGGCTGCACGATCGCGCGCGGAAAGCCGCGAGCGGAGCGGCTCAGCGTCGCGGCGGCGTGCTCGCCTCCGTCGTTGCAAGTGACGGTGGCAGGATCGCGCAACGAAGTGCCGCCAGAGCGGCGCGCAATGGCCCAGCTAGCTCCGCGGTCGCGACGATTCCGGCAGCGTCGAGACTCTTTCCCAGCAGCGGTACTGTGATCGACGCATCCGGCACGATGCGGCCGGACATCGTCGTCAGCGTCAACCGCAACGCTTCGTACGCATGCAGCGAACGCGTCGACGCGCTCAGCAACGCGATGGGCTTGTCCACAAACTCGGGTCCGCTGACGAGCCAGTCGAGCGCGTTTTTCAGCGATCCGGGCACGCCGCGCGCATATTCCGGGGTCGAGATCAGCAGACCGTCCACCGCGCGCACACGGGTTTTCAGCTCCATGACCGGCGCGGATGCCTCCGGTTCGACGTCCGCATTGAAGTGCGGCAACCGATCGAGCCCGTCATAGAGTTCGATCACCATGTCGGGCGGCGCGAGCGCCACTGCCGCGCGCAACAGTTCGGTGTTCGACGACACGCGCCGCAAGCTCCCGGAGATCGCCAGAATGCGCAGCGCGGCCACGCGCTACTTCGTGTCGCCGAAGTCGATGGAAGAACTCGCGCTCGCGATGATGCGGCGCGTCGGATGCGCGACGTTCGGCAGCACCGCATTGTGATGCGCGATAACCCGCGCGGCGGTCGGGCCGCCGGTCGTGTGCGCATCGCTCGCCAGAATCACGTCGAAATCGCGACTCAACGCGCTGCGGCACGTGGTATCGACGCAGTACTCGCTCTGCATCCCGGTCACGACGACGCGGCGGACGCCGCGACGCTCCAGTTCCGTCAGCAGCGTCGTTTGATAAAACGCATCCGACGCGGTCTTATCGAGCACCGGTTCGTCGGGCGCGGGCGCAACGCGCGGGTGGATCTGCCACGTCGGCGCGCCGCGCTCGAGCGGCGGCCACGTTGCAGAGTTGTGTTGCAGATAGATCACCGGAACCGACGCGCGTCGAGCGCGCGCGATCAGGTCGGCTATGTTGGCGAGCAGCTGCTCCGCCTCGTGGGCGCCGTCGATCAAGCCTGCCTGCACGTCGATGACCAGCAATGCGGTGCTCATTCGTGCTCCGTCGGCTTCGCGGTCGTCGCGCTCAGCGAGCGCCCCGCAACGCGCCAAGCATGATCGCGACCTTCTGCTGCGTCTCGGCAATCTTTGTGCGCAGAACACGCTGCTGTTCGGCGTCTTGTGTGGCCGCGAGCTCATCGCGCAACGCCGCGAGCCGATTCAACATCTCGACCTCGGCGGGCACGTAGCCGGCGTCTTTCAGAATCTTGTATGCCATCCGCAGGTCGTCCGGCGTTTCCAGAAAGCCGTCGTTGAACTTGAACGGCTTGCCGAAGCCCTCGATGTGCTTGAGTTCACCGGTCTTCTCGACCCGCTCGACCCATTGCTTGATGATGTCGTCGACGCCCGCCACAACTTTTCCCCCAAGCGCGATTCCCTCAAACCGCGAAATCGAAGCATACCGCCAATCAGTTTGCGGCTGCGAGCCGCACGCCGAGATAGATGAATACGCCGCCGATCAGGCGATTGGTCCAGCTGCGCAACGCATGCGAGCGCTCGACGCTGCTTGCGACGCGCGCCGCTGTCCATGCGACGAACAGGTTCCACAGGCTGGCATTGAAATTGAAGACGCAGCCGAGAAATACGAACGCAATCGCTTTGTGCGCTGCGTTGGGATCGATGAATTGCGGCAGAAACGCCAGGAAGAACAGTGCGACCTTCGGATTGAGTGCACTCGTCGCGAATCCCTGCACGAATATGCGTCGCATCGACAAGGCGGATAACGGGGTCAGAGTGACTTCTGCCGTAGGTACTCTGACCGCGTTCTCGCGCCTCGTGTCGAGCAGCAGTGCAACACCCATCCAGACGAGATACGCGCCGCCAGCCCATTTCAGCAACATGAACGCGGTCGCCGACGCCGCGAGCAGCGCCGACAATCCGAGCGCGGAGGCGAAGATGTGCACAAAACAACCCGCGCCGATGCCGAGCGCCGCCATCGAACCGCCGCGCCAGCCGTGACTCGCCGTGCGGCTGACGATGTACAAAGTGTCCGGGCCCGGCGAGATGTTCAGCAACAGCCCCGACATGACGAACAGCGTTAGATCATGCACGCCGAACATTTTTCACTCGGCCGCACACTGATGGTGATCTCGCCATTGCGGATCCCTGCGTGACGTCGCCGCGTGAACTGCATCGCGCCCGCGCGCTCACGCGAACAGTTTCGACACGCTGTCGCCGCTGTGAATCGCGCGGATCGCGTCGGCGAACAGATGCGCGACGCTGATCACCTCGACTCGATCGCGGGGTACACCCGGTCGCAAAGGGATCGAATTGGTGACGATGAGGCGTTCGATCGGTGAGTCGCGCAGCCGTTGCATCGCGTGTCCCGACAACACCGCGTGCACGGCAGCCGCCTCGATGCGCCGCGCGCCGTTGACGCGCAGGAAGCGCGCTGCTTCGATCATCGTGCCCCCCGACGCGATCTCGTCGTCGATGATCAGCGTGTCGCGGTCGCGCACATCGCCGATCAAGCCGACCGCAACCGGGTTCTCGCTGTCGTCGCTGCGCCGTTTGTCGATGATCGCCATCGGCAGCTTCAACCGGTTCGCGTATTCGCCGAGATCCTTCGCTTCACCGATGTCGCTCGCCACCAGCACGCTGTCGCCGAGGTCGGTCGTCGAACGCAGATGATCGCAAACGATGGGTGTCGCGTTGAGCTGGTCGACCGGGATGCGGAAAAAACCCTGCACCTGCGGCGAGTGCAGGTTCATCGTCAAGACCCGATCCGCACCGGCCGTTTCCAGCAGATCCGCAATGAGGCGCGCGGTGATCGATATCCGCGGCCGATCCTTCTTGTCGGAGCGCGCATACGGCATGTACGGCAACACGGCGGTGATGCGCCGCGCCGACGCGTGCTTCAGCGCATCGATGATGATCAACAGCTCCATGATCAGATCCGATACCGGCGGACACGACGTCTGGATCACGAACACATCGGATTCGCGCACGTTCTCTTTGCACTGGAACAGAATGTTTTCGTTGCCGAAACGGTGAATCTCCGTTTCACACAGCGGCAGCCCGAGGTGCTGCGCGATCTCGGCCGCGAGCACGGGGTGCGAGGTTCCTGAAATCAGTTTGATCGCATCGGTCACAACAATAGCTCCGCTCGTTCGCGTTCGATTCCGGGCTTGAGTGTGCGCAGAACGTCGTCGAGCGCATCGATCGCAAAGTCGACATCGGCGACGCGCATCGGCGCAGATGTGCAATACATCAATCGGCTCGCGCTCGCGACGCCGCGCATCAGCATCGACAGGTGCAGCAGGTGGTTGAGGCCGCCCGAACGCGTCATACCCGCGAGCGAATCGCGCGCGCTCGAGAGCTTCGCGTCCGTCAGATGAATGTTGACCAGCGATCCGATGCCCGCGGCCTGACCGCGGATGCCGTTGCGGCGAAACGCGTCGTCGAAACCGCTGCGCAAACGTTCGCCGAGGCCGTTCAGTTGTGCGATCAGTTGCGGATCGACCTGCTTCATCGCCGCTTCTCCGGCGGCCATCGACACAGGGTTGCCGCTGAACGTGCTCGCATGCATCACGGGTGCGGCTTCGTCGGGATGGAACATCCGCATCAGATCGGTGCGGCCGCCGAACGCGCCGATCGGCAGACCGCCGCCGATGATCTTGCCCATCGCCGTCAGATCCGGCGTCACGCCGTGCAACGCCTGCGCGCCGCCATCGTGCAGCCGCAGCGTGATCACTTCGTCGAATATCAGCAGCACATCGGCCTCGAGCGTCACATCGCGCAGCGCGCGCAGGAACTCCGTCGTCGCCGGGATCATGCCCATGCTGCCGAGCACCGGCTCGACGATGACGGCGGCGAGTTCGTGCGCGTGCTTTTTTATCAGCGCGCGCGCCTCGGCAGGCGCGTTGTACGGGCACACGACGACGTCGTTGAGCACGCTGTCCGGAAAACTCGCATCGATCGGCAACGACACGGGCGCTTCGAGCGGACCACACCGGTCCGGTCGCGGAATGAGGCTCACCTCGGCGAGTTCGTAGCTGCCGTGATAGCCCCCTTCCATCTTCATGATCTTCTGACGCCCGCTGAACGCTCGCGCGCAGCGCAGTGTCATCAACGTCGCTTCGCTGCCGGAACTCGTGAAGCGCAGCTGTTCGATCGACGGCACACGCGCGCGAATCAATTCCGCGAGCGCGACCTGGCTGCGCGTCGGCGCTGCGTACGCCGAGCCGCGCTGCATCTGCTGCGATACCGCCTCGACCACCGCCGGATTTGCGTGTCCCAGAATCAACGACGTGAAGTTGTTCATGAAGTCGACGATCTCGTGCCCGTCCGCGTCGATCATGCGGCAACCCGCGGCGCGTTCGATGAACAGCGGATACGGGCCGTAGTGCGCGCTCATCCGCGTATCGCCGCCGGGAAAGTTGCGCCGCGCCGCCTCGATCAGCTGCGCTGACGACGCGGACCAGGCGCGGTAGTCGGCGTGGACCTGCTCGCGCAGTGGACTCATCGGCGGCTTCTCACGCGGTCGCGTATCGCAACCATTGTCGATTTCCCCTTCCCAAAATAGAGTCGCGACCTACGCCACCATGCTACGCCGGCCATCGCGGGATACGAAACCGCCACGACCGATCGGCCCAACGCTCTTCGCCCAATGACGCGAGCAACTCGACGCGAACGTCGAAGCCGTCGCGATCGCCGCTCATCGCCCCCGTGACCTCGATGCGGGTCTGCCAATCGCCGCGGGCCAACTCGTACCTCCGTGAACAGCGGATCGCGGGCACGCCGTCGTGCAACGTCATGACGTCGCTGACGACACGATCGGTCTCCATGTCATTCGCGTGACGGATCCGTCCGTGGTCAGCACGCCGGCCGGCGCCACCGTCGAACGTCGTCGACGACCCCTTGCGCAACAGCGTGAACGCCGCTGCCTCGGCGCACTCCGGCTCGGCAAACGCGACCGGCGTTCCGGGACACCGCCACACCGGCAACACGAGGCGGCTCACACCCGTGCCGATGCACGGCGCAGGAACGCCGGTCGCGGGCCACACGACGGGCCAATACGAACTCGCGAGCGCGAGCCTCAGCCGGTGTCCCGCGCGCAGTCGATGGCCAACTGCGTTGAGCTGCACGCGCGCTGTGCCCGTCCCTTGCAGCACTTGCACGCCCCAAGACAATAGGAGCGACGCACCGTTGGGCGCGACTTCGCATAAACGGGCGACGACCTGCGCCCCTGGCAACGCAGCGTCGATTTCGATGACGAGCGCTGGCGCACCGAGCAACACGAGGTCGGCGTCGAGCGGCACGGTATCGAAGAGCGCGCTGACGGCGTCGTCGGGCCGCTGATCGGACGCAAGGTCGGCCGGTGAAAACGGACACCAGAGTCCCGCTGCGGCGCCGTGCGCGAGATCGTCCGGCAATGTCAACGTCGACGTCGCAGCGGGCGCGTGTAGCAGCGCGGCATCGACGAGGTAGAGCTCTCGCGACTCGAACGCCTTGGCTTGCAGATCGCTGCCCAACCACTCACCCGGCCACGTCTGCGGTTGCGGCGTGGTGTAGCGCTGCAACCACACGCGCAACTTCGGTTCTCGCATCACACCGCGATCGATTCCATTGAGCCACTGATCCCACCAGCGCACCGCCTCCTGCAGGAAACCGATGCTCGGGCCGGGCCGGCCCGCGTGCGGATACTGATGCGCCCACGGCCCGATGATGCCGCGGCACGGCGCGTCGAGTCCGTCGAGCAATCGCAACACCGCGTTGGTATAGCCGTCGGCCCAGCCGCCGACGACGAGTACCGGACAGCGGATCGCTGCGTAGTTCTCGCAAACAGAACCGTGCCGCCAGTAATCGTCGCGCGTTGGATGCGAAAGCCACGTGTCGATGAACGCGGGCGTCGCGTCGAGGCGTTGTTGCCAGAGTTCGCTCCAGCGTGCGCCGACAGTCGCCGGATCCGGCGGTTGTGCATTCAGCGCGAGCAGCGTCATCGCCCAGCCGAGCATGTCGCGCGCAAGCACCGCACCGCCCGCATAGTGCGCGTCGTCGGCAAAACGATCGTCGGTCGAACAGACGCTGATTACGGCGCACAACGCCGCCGGCGCCAACGCGGCCACCTGCAGCGCGTTGAAGCCGCCCCACGAGATGCCGATCATCCCGACGCGACCGTTGCACCACGCTTGCGACGCCAGCCAATTGATCACTTCGGCGGCGTCACTCAGTTCGATCGCGCTGTATTCGTCGCGCAGCTCGCCGTCGGAATCGCCGCTGCCGCGGATGTCGACGCGCACCGACGCAAATCCAGAACCAGCGAAATATCGATGGCGCGTTGGATCATCGATCGCGGTGCCGTCGCCCTTGCGATACGGCAGATATTCGAGAACGGCGGGCACGCGCACGTTCGGCGCGACCTGCGGCAGCCACATCCGCGCAGCCAGGCGCGTGCCGTCGCGCAACCGAATTTCACAATGCGCGACCTCGCGGACCCCGTGCGCGAACTCCCCCACGATGTGCAGTGCGCGCTTTGGGTCGCGCGGCTGGGGGAGCTTAGCGGGTGGCTGCTCCGGATCAGGTGAGGTCATCGCGTCGCGATCAACGTCGCCACGACTGAACACGTCGACGCAGACCAGAGCGTCTGACGTCTGAGTCACGTAGTAGAGGAAGTGTCTCGCGCGCGATCCTCGTAGTCGCGGAGCATCCACTGACCGATTTCGCGGCCGCCCAGCTTGATCTGCAGATACAGGCGTATGGCTTCAGCGTTGAGCTTCTCCTTGAATTTGATCGCAGGGGAATTGAAACAGTCCGATATGCTGTAGAAGGTGTGCCGGCCGACTTGGCGCAGGTGCTTGTAGCTTTCCGCTCTCATATACGGCGCGAGGCCGCGGCCGCGGAAGTCGGGCGCAATGAATGCGTCGTACAGGTACGCTTCGCCGGGTCCGAGTTCGTAGTCGCAGGCGGAGTCGTTCACTTCGTCGAAGTCGGCCCACGTATAGCCCGCGATACGTTCTCCCGTTCTCAGCAGGATGCACAGGTGGCCCTTGTCCAGCCGCGCCTGAATTTGTTCGACGGTACCCCAAGGTACGCACGCGGCGACAGCGGCTATGTCCGTTACGCCAAGCACCTCGCTCGGAAACTCCGCGGCCACCTTGGGCCAATCTGTCTGATAGGGCCGCACCCCCTCTCGGAACAAGAAATAGGGATTGAGATTGACTCCCACGCGCTTGAGGCGTTCGATCACGCGCTGCGTAACCAGACCGTGCCTGAGCGCGTTCGGCATTGCACACATGCAGGAGTTGCGCCTCGTCCGACAGTGTTGAGACGTTAGCATCTTGGCTTCGCGGTGCCGAGCGTATCGACAGACCCGTACTGACGTCCGCGACCGACGTCCGGAGAGCATGCGTGCGAATCGTTGTCTTTGCCGACTGGGACCACTGGGTGCCCCACGTTCTAATGAAGTCGCTGCTTGCGGATCTGTCGACCCGTCCGACAGTTCGCGTGGTCGCCGTTTGTGTACCGCGTCCGGTCGTCTACTGGCACCAGTTGCTCGTGCACATGTCGCAGCGACTGGTTGGATATGCGAAAAGACTGTGTCTGAGTGACCGCCGCTACCTCCGCCAGGAACCTTGCCCTGTCAACCTGCGGGCGCTTGCGCGGCGTCATGGTTTCGACGTGCTCGTCGTGCACGACACCAATAGCGCGGAAGCCGCGCAGTGGGTTCGAGAGCGGCATCCTGACGCAGTCCTCAGCGTGTTCTGGAAGCGCAAGTTCGGCCCGGCATTGCTGGCATTGTTCAAGCAGGCGGTGAACTACCATAACGGCAGCGTGCCGGATTACCGCGGCCTGCGTGCAACTCCATGGGCCATGTACAACGGCGAAAGCCACAGCGGATTTACCTTTCACCGCATCAGCGAGCGACTCGATCTCGGCAACGTCCTGGCGGAAGGTGCGGTGCCGATAGAACGCGACGCCAGCGTCTTCGCTGTCGAGCACGCAAAAACGCGCTCCGCGGCACTACGGCTGCCGGCCGTGATCGATGCGATGCTTGCGAACGATCCGGGCATACCACAACGGGACCCGGCCAAGTACAACCGCGTGCGTGACATCGCCCGACTCGTGCACATCGAGGAGCCCGCGTCGCTGAGTGCGTCCGAACTGCTGCGGCGCATCCGCGCGTTCGGACCCGTTCAAGTGCGTCTAGGAAGCGAGCTCGTCTGGGTGTCCGGACTGGGCGCGCCGGTCGTACGCGGCGACCGCCCGGGGCTTGCAAACGTGCGGCTCGCGGATGGTGTCTGGCACCTGAAGACATCGGATTGGCGCGCGCACCGATTGAAGCGAATCACGCGGTCAATCACCCTCGGGCGAACGCGCGTCGGGCGCCCTTGATGTGCTGCTTGAATGTCGCGTACGCGGCGGGCAATTTTCCGTCGACGAGGTGGCCGCCTACCATCGGAACGCGCTCGGGCCACAGCACTTCGATGTAAGACCCCGGCATGGAACCGCTTTCCAACTCGTGCAGGTCCGGGCATGCCTGCGCAGACGACTGCAGGAATGCGTACTCGACCAGGAATCCCGGACTGAACTTCGCGTACGTTGGATCATTGCCCACCTTGAACGCAAAGCCGTAGCCGTTGACGTTGAAGTTCGATGTCGACGCGATCACGTTGCCATCGAGTAGCAGCTCGCAGAAGAACATGAAGCTCTGCCCGCTGCAGCCCCGCACCATCTCCCGGAAAAACTGCGCTCTTGCCGGTGTCGCGAGGAGCGCTGATGCGCGCTTCCACCCCATCGCCTCGACGCGCAGCAGTGCTTCGGCGTTGCTATCGGAAACCTCCGCACCCTGTACGACGCGGAACTCCACTTTGCCGAGTTTGGCAAGTCGCGCGTATGCGCTGCGCAGGCGACGGTGACGCGAACGGGAAATGTGCTCTTGCCAGCGGGCACCCTCGCCGAGTTTCACCATCGCGCGTTCATACCTCAGGTCGACGAACCACCTGAGTCCTCGCCTGAGCGCTGCTTCCTGGATTTGCCGATAAACGAGCGAATCCTCGCGCAGTTCGTTGATTCGTACGGCGCGCCAGGACCCGGCGAACAGGCCGCCGATGAACTGGTCCACGGCGTCGGCATCGATGCCGCCACGCAGAAGCACACCGGACTGAAGACTGTATTTGGTCAGCACGGCGCTCAAACGCGGGTACGGAAACCGATAACTCGGCGTTACCACGTTGAAGACCCCGAGTGCCAGCAGAGTGGAGCGATCCGCGTTCCACAGCGCGGCGACCCGCGGTGCTTTGTCGATATCCAGGTGGCGCACCGCTGGCAGCATGAACTCCGGCATCAGATAGATGTTGGGCGTGGAAGCGCAGAGCCCTAGTGTTCTCCAGTGCGCCACGAACTCGGGTGTGAGGGCATCCAAGTCATACCAATCGAAATGCATTTACCTCAACCCGACGTCGCAGGTGATGAACTAACGAGCCAACTGATGCAGGGCACGTGACCATTAGTGCGTAGGAAGACTCGCCCGGCGCGTCCTGTTTTTTTCAAGCCATTGGTCTACGCGCGCGACCGTGTCGTCGACCACTTCGCAGCGCATGCCCACTTGTCGCGCTAGGGTCTGTACGAGGTGGTCGGCGCGCTCGATGTTGCAAACGCCACTCGCGAGCGCGCGTGCCGCCGAAGACGGATTTCGCAGGGAGAGTGCTGCGTTGGCGTATTTCGCGAACGGTACAAGATCCGACTCTCGCGCGCCGAGCCTGCGACATACCGTTGCGACCCATTCGTATACGGCCCGGCTGGTGTCGATATCATCGTGCACCGCTTCTCTGATGCTGCGGATACGATCCGCACCGATGCATCGATAATTGCCGGACAACAACATGCACCACTTGCTGAGCGGCACGAACAACGAATCGCTTACGCGCAGTTTTACCGGCAGTTCCACGAGACCGTCGTCGTGCGCGAACCGCGCTGCGTCAATATCCCGTTCGAGTCGGCGCAGCATGTTCGTATGAATCGGCGATTCAAACGCCGCAGCTTTGAAGTTGGTAGCAAGCCCGACATCGATCACATGCGGTCTTGCGGCGTCGGGCCGCATGGTCTGTGCATCCGGACTACACAGCGTCACCAGCGCAGAGTCGAAGCCGTCCCACACCGTTGGGTCGGTGTAACACTCCCGCACTGCTGCCACATCGACACTCGTGATTCGCTGCAGATAGGGGAGCGGAGGCATGTTCATGATCGACAGGCAAGGGACCCGCGCGTCCGCAACGGCGCTGAGCAGCGCGCGAACGTCGGCCGAGCAATATTGGGGCTCCTGCATCGCCAGTCCGATGAGATCGTAGTCGCTCGGCGTGAACGAACCCGCGGCGCCTGCCGATATCTGCCCCGGCAGCGTCTTCGTGTGCACCTCGAACACCCGGTTGCATCGCGCCGACGGAATGCGCGCGACGACACCGAATCGATTGATCGCGTCGGCCTCGGTGGGCAGGCATACCAGATCGACTGAATGGCCGGCTGCAGCGCACTTCGTGCCGAGCAGCGAACCGTACGAAGCACCGAGGATGAGTAGCCTCAGGGGATTGAACATTCCGTTGGTGCCGAACCGTGGCGTCCGGAGAGGTTGCCACGAACACACTGGCGCGGCGTTGCGAAAGATGTAAGGCCGGTCGGTGATTTCGCATCGAACGTATCGAACTCGAACCCGCAACCATGTCGATGGCGCGCGAACTCCCGCAGGATGTGATCGTCAGCGCGTCGCGATCAACGTCACCACGATGTGTACGTGTTGACCAATCCACTTCGTATCCGCCCAGTCGCCGAGCCCCAGGCCGAATTCCAATCGATCAAGGTCGGCGCTGCCGAGCAATTGCGTGCGGCCACCGCTTTCGGTCAGCGTGAAGTGGAACACCACAGGCACCGTTGTGGCGCGAATACGCAGCTCGCCGCGCGCCTCGAATCCGTCGGCGGTGCGCACGAACGTCTTCGCCGAAAAATGCGCCTGCGGATAGGTGCCGGTTTCGAACCACCCGTCGCCGCTCAGGATGCCGTCGCGCTCCTTGTCGGCGGTCGTGACGGATCCAGTGTCAATCGTGACGTCGGCGCGGCTGTCGCCCAACGCGTTCGGATCGAAGCGCACGTCCGCATCGAATGTCGCGAACGCGCCATCGAACTTCGCTTGCGCCTGCTCGGCGGTGAAGCCAAGCCGGCTCGCGCCGTAGTCGATCGTCCAACGATTCGGTTCGGCCGCGACTACACCGGCCGAGATCAGCGCGAGCACGATGGCCAAGGCTTTCATCGTGACGCTGAGGGCTCTCATCGTGATGTCCACGGCAGCATGCGGCGCAACACGTCGTCGTGGTCGACGAAATGGTGCTTCAGCGCCGCGGCCACGTGCAGTGACGCAAGCGCCATGAGGCCCACGAACAACGTTTCGTGCACCTCCTCCATCAAATCCTTCAAGCCTTCGTCCGGGCCAACGAGGTCGGGCAGCGTGAACCAGCCGAAGTACGAGACCGGATAGTTCGCTGCCGCCGACATCACGAGGCCCGACAACGGCATCGCGAACAACAGCGCATAGAAGCCGTAGTGCGACAGCTTCGACGCAACGACCTGCCAACGCGGCATCGCACTCGGCAGGGCCGGCGGCGGCGAGAGCCAGC
>CAYUMA010000870.1:0-2200 GCA_964445675.1 uncultured Pseudomonadales bacterium
TTGTGTCAGGAACGAACGGCTGATCTTGCCGCTGATCGGCGCGGTGATGCGCGTGTAGCCAAGATTGATCTGCGCGGTCTGAACGTCGGCCAACTCCCGCTCGACGTTCGCCTGCGCCTGCTCGAGCACCGCTTGTGCGTCGTCGAAATCCTGCACGCTGATCATTTTGTCTTTGCGCAGCGCTGTGTAGCGCTCTGCTTTCAGCCGCGCCGTGGTCAGCGCCGCCTTCGCGGCTGCGAGCTGCGCCTTCGCACTGTCGTAAGCCGCCTGATGCAGTGTCGCGTCGATCTGGTACAGCGGCTGGCCGGCCTGGACCTGACTACCCTCGGTGAACAAACGCGCCTGCAGAATTCCGGTGACTTGCGGGCGCACATCGGACATCGCAAACGGCGACGTCCGCCCTGGCAACTCGGCGGTCAACACCGCGCGCTGCGGCACGATCGTGACGACGCCGACTTCGGGGGTTCGACCCGGCGGTCCACCGGGCTGTGCGCTCGGGCCACACGCAGTGAGGCCGCATGCAACGAGAATCGCGGCGATGGGGACAGTTCCGCTCACCCGTCGCATGGGCACTCCTGTATCGATGGCGTCCGTGAGTCTTGCACCACATTCATGCCGCGCGGGCACCCTAGAGGCACCCGTTGGGAACCCGTTGGGAACCCGTTGGGAACCCGTCTCACGCGGCAGCCGGCAACCCGAACAGCGACGCGAAGTTGCCCGCGTAGAAGCGTTCGAGCGTGGCCTCGCCGCGGCCCGCGAGCGCCGCGCCGAAGCGTCCGAGCGGATTGCGCCCACCCTCCGTATGCGGATAGTCGCTCGAGAACAGATACAGCCGATCATCGGAGGCTGCGATGAGGTCGCCGACCGCTTCGTATGCGTACGGCGTAAACCGCAAATGCTCGATCACGGTTTCAGACGGCTTGCGGCGCAACGCGCGCAGATCCGGTTCCGACTTCTTCCAGATGTCCGCCACCCAGTCGAGCCGTTGGAGCATCGAGGGTACCCAGCCCGCGCCGAGTTCGATTGCCCCGCCTTTGAGTTTTTCGTGACGATCGAACACGCCGTCGAGCACCATCGCGCCGAGGAACGTCTCGACGGGGTGATGCAGCGACGTCATATCCTTGCCGCGTACGTTCTCGCCGCCCCCAAGCCAATCTGTTGGCACCGGGCGACCCGTGTTCATCCACGCCGGATCGAGCTGCAGCGGATTGCCGCCGACGTGCAGCGCGAACGGGATCTGACTTTCCGCCAGACGTGCCCACACGGCGTCGAGGTCGGTGTGGCCGGGTGAACGATCGCCACACGGCCGATGCGGCACCCACGCCGCTTTGAGGCCGAGGCGACGCAGGTGCTCCACTTCCTCGACGGCGAGTTGCGTGTCGTCGAGCGGCAGCGCCGCAACGCCCATCAGGCGTTCGTCGCCGCCGCAGAATTCGGCCATCGCCCGATTGTGGGCCCGCGCAATTGCATAGCGCTCGTCGACCGGGCGCTGCGTCGCGAACGCAGCACCGGCGGCGAAGGTCGAAAACACGAGCTGGCGGTGGAAGCCGAGCTGGTCGAGCGCCGCCGAACGCTCGTCGCGATTGAACGCGCCGAGCGCGAAATAGCCCTTCGGCCCCGAGATCAGATCATCGCCGAGCGCGACCATCGCCCGGACCTTGTCCGGCGCGTGCGCCTTGCGCTGCATCAAATCCTCGAGCGCGTCCGCGAGCGGCCGCGGCACTGCACGAATCGCCGGCACACGATCGCGGTAAGCGGGGTCGGCGTATTGCGATAGAAAGTCCGGCAGTTCCATCACATGGCTGTCGGCGTCATAAAAAGTGCGTCCGTGTGCGTAGGGCATGCTGACGTATCCGCTTCGTGGTGCTCGGAGTCTAAGCGCTTCCGCGCGACAAAAAAGTGCTTGATCCAATCGTGGCGGGCACGCGACCATCTCTGTCGTTTATGTTCAGGCAGTGACAAATGCGAAGGACAGTTGTTGGTCTGGTGTGCATCGCAGTCTGCATCGGGCTGTTCCAACCGGCGCTCGCCGAGCCCACCAGTGAGGCCGGGTCGAGCGACCCTGCCGCCCAACTGCCGCCGCCCCCGCAGGTGGCGAACAAACTCAAAACGTCCTGCACGACCGAAAAAGCGATGGGTTCGCATATCAAACACAGGACGTGCCGGAGTCAGGAAGAGCTTGACCAGCATCGCGCGAGAT
>CAYUMA010000871.1:0-4588 GCA_964445675.1 uncultured Pseudomonadales bacterium
GAGTCAGCAGGAAGGAATAGTCATGGCCGAGAAAATAAAGCTCGACGACATCATCGAGACATTGCGCCAGGAACGTGACGAGATGAATTTGCAGCTGCACCTCGCCAAGGCGGAGGTGAAGCAGGAGTGGGAACAGCTCGAGCGGAAATTCGAGCACCTCGAACAACGCTTCGATTCGTTCGGCAACGAGGCCAAGGCGTCGGCCGGCGAAGTGGCGGCATCGTTACGGCAAGTCGCGGCGGAACTCGACAAGGCGTACAAGCGGCTCAAAAGGAGTTGGAGCTAGCCAGGGTCTCGTCGGCCGAGGCGCGAGCCGAGAGCACGGATGTAGTCCCTTCACAGGAACCCGGTGAAGAGTGGACGCAGCGTTCGAACAGCCGGACACCGATGAGCACGACAGACACCAAACGCGAATACAAGAAGTCGCTGAAGCGGCTGCAGATCGAACTCGTCAAACTGCAAAGACAGATCATCGCGCACGACGAGAAGATCCTCGTGATCATCGAAGGTCGCGACGCCGCCGGTAAAGACGGCACGATCAAACGCATCGTCCAATATCTCAGCCCGCGCGAGACGCGCGTGGTCGCGCTTGGCAAGCCATCCGATCGTGAGACGAGCGCGTGGTATTTCCAGCGCTACACGGCGCAGCTGCCCACGGCCAACGAGTTCGTGCTGTTCAACCGCAGCTGGTACAACCGCGCGGGCGTCGAACGCGTGATGGGGTTTTGCACCGACGCGCAGTATCACGAGTTCCTCGATACGGTCGTCGAATACGAGCAGATGCTGATCCGTTCCGGCATCAAGGTGTTGAAGTACTACCTCGACATCAGTCGCGACGAACAGCAGATGCGCCTAAAGGATCGCCGGGAAGATCCGCTGAAGCAGTGGAAGATCAGTCCGATCGACGACGTCGCCGCGGCCCACTGGGACGACTACAGCGACGCGCGCAACGCGATGTTCGCACGCACCCACCACGCGAGCGGGCCGTGGATCGTCGTGCGGGCCGACCACAAGCGCGCGGCGCGGCAGAATCTGATCAAAGACATGCTGTTTCGACTCGACTACCCGGACAAGGACGAATCGGTGCTGCTCAGCGATCCGAACGGCGTATTCGAATACGCCGAGAACTATCTGAAGAACGGTATGATTGCGCCGTGAAGTAAACGTCGCGTCGACGTAATCTCAATCCAAAGACACGGAGTTCGCCCATGGGTTTCGGCACACTGACATTCCTCGGCATCATCGTCGTTCTCGTCGTGTGGGTCGTCGCGATCTACAACAAGCTCGTGACGCTCAAGAACCGTTACGTCAACGCGTTTGCGCAGATCGAGGTGCAACTGAAGCGCCGGTACGATCTGATTCCGAATCTGATCGAAACGGCAAAAGGCTACATGGCGCACGAACGCGGCACGCTCGAAGCCGTGATCGCGGCGCGTAATCAAGCCGTCGCCGGACTCGCGGCCGCAGCGAAAGACCCCGGCAACCCGAATGCGATGGCGCAACTCGGCAGCGCCGAAGGCGCGCTGGGCGGCGCGCTCGGTCGGTTGAACGTCGTGATGGAGGCGTATCCGGATCTCAAAGCCAACCAGAACATGATGCAGTTGTCGGAAGAGCTGACGAGCACCGAGAACCGCGTCGCGTTCGCGCGCCAGGCGTACAACGATCAGGTCATGGCGTACAACACCTACAAGCAGACCTTCCCGCCGGTATTGCTCGCAGCACCGTTTGGTCATGGCGCCGATGCGTCGTTGCTCGAGTTCGCCGATACCGTCGCGATCCAGGAAGCGCCAAAGGTCAAGTTCTGACACGACACTAATGGACTTCTTCGAAGCGCAGGATCGCGCTCGACGCAAGACGTGGCAGCTCGTAGTGCTGTTCGCGATCGCGATCATCGGCCTGATCGCTGCCGCGAACGTGCTCGTGGCGATCGTCATTGGCGTGTCCACCACGCCCGGAATCGAAGGCGGCGTCAACCAGACGCTGCACGCACAGCCTATACAGAGCTGGCTGCTGATTTCCGGTGCGGTGTTGATCTGCATCGCCGGAGCAAGCCTCTACAAATACCTCGCGCTACGCTCCGGGGGACGCGCCATCGTGGAGATGTTGGGCGGTGTACAGATCGACCCGGGTACACAAGTGCTCGCGCAGCGCCGCCTGCTCAACGTCGTCGAGGAGATGTCGATCGCAGCCGGAATGCCCGTTCCGGCGGTGTATCGCGTCGACGAACCCGGCATCAACGCGTTCGCCGCCGGCTTCGGCACCGACGACGCGGTCATCGGCGTCACCGCTGGAACGCTCGAGTATCTGAATCGGGAAGAACTGCAGGGCGTGATCGGCCACGAATTCAGTCACGTGTTGAACGGGGATTCACGCCTCAATCTGCGGCTGATCGCGCTGTTGAACGGCATCCTCTTTCTCGGCCTCGTCGGGCAGCTGCTGCTGCGCGGCAGCATGTTCAGCGGCCGCCGCCGCGACTCGAATGCGATGCCGATCGTGCTGTTGGGGATCGGTCTCATGGTGA
The DNA here is from genome assembly GCA_964445675.1 of uncultured Pseudomonadales bacterium. GTDB lineage: Bacteria > Pseudomonadota > Gammaproteobacteria > Pseudomonadales > Azotimanducaceae > DATJGR01. Next base: position 2,522 of record CAYUMA010000871.1, read on the forward strand.
TCGGTTACGCGGGCACGGCATGCGGCAACCTGATCAAAGCCGCGGTCAGCCGCCAACGGGAATTTCTTGCCGACGCGGCTTCGGTGCAGTTCACACGCAATCCGCACGGCATCGCGAATGCGTTGAAGAAAATCGGCGGCGCAGCGAGCGGCTCGGCGCTTACGAACGTGCGCGCGAACGAGATGAGCCACATGTTCTTCGGCCAGGCCGTCACACTGCTGCTCGGTTCGCTGACCGCGACGCATCCACCGCTGCCGGTGCGCATTCGCGCGATCGAACCGAGCTGGGACGGCAAATTCATCAGCGGCGCGCCGGCCGGTACCGCAATCGACGACGCCGAGGGAATCGCCGCCGGATTCGCCGCAGCGGCCCCGGCGCACGCGGCGGGCGCGTCCGCGCAGGGTGAGGCGATCGCGGCCCAAGTCGGTAATCCAACGCCGGCCAGCATCACGCAAGCACATGCGTTGATCGGCGGCCTGACGCCGCGCTGCGTCGAGGCCGCACACGATCCGTTCTCGGCGCGCGCGCTCATCTATGCACTGCTGCTCGCGGACGATCATGCGGCTGCCGCGAGCGTGACCGACCGCGACGTCGCCAAAATTGTCGACGAACTCAAGGCCGACACCGCGCGTCTCGACCCGATGCAGCGGTTGGCCCTGGCTGCAATGGCATTGCCGGCATTGAAGATGTTGTCGCACCCGCAATACACCCGCTTCGTCGCCGACGTCGTCGCACTGATCAAGGCCGACCAGCGAATCGATCTGTTCGAATGGGTGCTGCACCGAGTGCTGCTGAAAAGCTTGAAGCCGCACTTCGAAGGCCCCACACCGACGCCGATGCGGCATCGTGATCTCGTTGGACTGAACTCACACATCGCATGCATGTTGTCGGCAATCGCACGCGCCGGGTCGGCCGACACCGCCGCGCAGCAGCGCGCGTTTGCGGCTGGAGCCGCGGCCGTCGCGCTCGAGTTGAAACTCGATGCAGCGGAAGATCCCAACTTCATGCGACTCAACGACGCGCTGAAGGAACTACGCGCGGTGCAGCCGCTCGTGAAACCACGCTTGATCAAAGGTTGCGCGGCGGCCGCACTCATCGACGGCGTCACGGCGTCGGAGCGCGCATTGCTGATCGGCGTTGCAGCAACGCTCGACTGTCCGTTGCCGCCGGACCTCGCGCTGTAAAACCATGGCAGAAATCGCAATCCCCGCTGCATCTCCCGAACCCGAAACGCAGCTGGCCGCACTCGATCTGGGATCGAATAGTTTTCACCTCATCGTCGCGCAACAACACAACGGCCGTATCCACGTCGTTGACCGCTTGAAGGAAATGGTACGACTCGCCGCGGGGCTCGACGCGGACGACACACTGTCGCGCACGGCGATGGATCGCGGCATCGAGTGTCTGTCGCGTTTTGGACAACGCCTGCAGCACCTGAAAGCCGATAGCGTCCGCGTCGTCGGTACGAACACGCTGCGCAAGGCACGCAACGGTTGGGAATTCATTTCGCGCGCCGAGGCCGTGATCGGACATCCGATCGAAATCATCTCAGGTCGCGAGGAAGCGCGGCTGATCTACAAGGGCGTGTGTTACGCGATGGGCCCGGCGGCGGACCGACGCCTCGTCATCGACATCGGCGGCGGCAGCACCGAATTGATTCTCGGACATGGCTACGAGCCGGAGCTGATCGACAGCCTGTATATGGGTTGTGTGTCGATGTCGGAACGCTTTTTCGAGGCGGGCGAACTCAAGGCAAGCCGGTTCGCGGCCGCGGAACTCGCCGCGCGGCAGGAACTGGAGCCGCTCGAGACGGTGTACCGACGCCGCGGTTGGGACAGCGTTATTGGCACCTCCGGCACGATCCATGCGCTCAACGACGTCGCGCGGGGGTTCGGCGGTGCTGCCGACGGACTCACGCTGCCGGCGCTGAACGAGATTACGAAGGCGCTGATCGCAGCGCGACACATCGATCAACGCTCGCTCGTGGGGCTCGCCAGCGAGCGCACGCCGGTGTTTGCCGGCGGCCTCGCGATCCTGCGCGCGATTTTCGACGGCCTGCGGATCGAG
>CAYUMA010000872.1:0-13148 GCA_964445675.1 uncultured Pseudomonadales bacterium
CAGTAGTGTCCGGTTAAAGGTTGATCAGAGTTATGCAAGCCGCTGATTGTTCGACGCAAAAAGTCATTTTTGGCGTGTCTCCGATTTGAACGCAAAAGTGCGCGAACCTGTCGCCTTCTCAGTCCCAGGGTACGCGCATGCACGTCGGCAAGTTGGTATTCGCCCAGTTGATGGAGCAGCTGCCGTGGAAGACCTTCGGCCGTATCGTCGAGCGCTACGGTGGCGATCATCGAGTCCGCGAGTTCAGTTGCGCCCATCAGTTCCGCTGCATGGCCTTCGCGCAACTCACGTATCGCGAGAGCTTGCGCGACATCGCGACCTGCCTGCGCGCGCAGTCGGCCAAGCTTTATCATTTGGGCCTGCGGGGAACCGTGGCCCGCAGCACGCTGGCCGACGCCAACGAAGCGCGCGACTGGCGTATCTATGCCGAGTTCGCCCAACACCTGATCCGGATCGCGCGTCGGCTCTACGTCGACGAGCCGTTCGGCGTGGATCTCAACAACACCGTCTACGCGCTCGATTCCACCACGATCGATCTGTGCCTGACGCTGTTTCCCTGGGCACCGTTTCGGTCGACCAAGGCGGCCATCAAGCTGCACACGTTGATCGATCTGCGCGGCAACATCCCGAGCTTCATCCATATCTCCGATGGCAAGCTGCACGATGTCAACGTACTCGACGAGTTGCTGCCCGAGCCCGGTGCCTTCTATCTGATGGATCGGGGTTATCTCGACTTCGAGCGCTTGCATCGATTGCACTTGGCCGGCGCCTTCTTTGTCACCCGTGCCAAGTCCAATCTCAAAGCCAAGCGCCGCTACTCCCTCCCGGTGGATCGATCCACCGGGCTGATCTGCGATCAGACGATCACGCTCACGGTGTTTTACTCCAAGGCTGGTTACCCCACGCCGCTGCGGCGCATTCGCTTCAAGACCGACGCGGGCAAGACGCTGGTGTTCCTGACCAACAACTTTACCCTGCCGGCGCTTACCATCACCGAACTCTATCGCTGCCGCTGGCAGGTGGAGCTGTTCTTCAAGTGGATCAAGCAGCATCTGCGAATCAAATCCTTCTTCGGCACCTCGGAGAACGCAGTCAAGACTCAAGTGTGGATCGCCGTGAGCGTCTACGTGCTCGTCGCAATCGTGCGCAAGCGCTTGGGCTTGGAAGCATCCTTGTACGAAACCCTACAGATCTTGAGCTTGACCCTGTTCGAGACAACTCCACTCAATCAACTACTTACGCTCGAATCGCCGAGCACGACTCCGTCAAATTCGCCGAATCAGCTGAATTTGTTCGCAAGTTAACCGGACACTACTGATGCCAACTATGAAATTGTCCCCGCCGAAGGCCAGCTGAGCCCCCTGTACTGAACTGACGCTTCAGACGTGGCGGAGCACGACCCGCGACGCTGTCGCGGGTTGTGACGGTCAACGACTTCATGAAAAAACTGCTGCGTGAGCCTCTCGTTCACTTCCTGCTGATCGGCGCCGCGATGTTTGTGGTCTACGTCGTCTTCCAGCGCGCCGGGGTCGACGCACCGGACTCGAAACAAATCCGACTGTCCCTCGCGGAGATCACCCAGCAGGCCCTGCTATTTCAATCCCAGTGGAATCGCGAGCCAACGGCGGAGGAACTCGCGCGCCTCATGGAGAATCGGATCCAGGAAGAGGTGTTGTACCGTGAAGGCCTGCTACTGGGACTCGACAAGGACGACACGATCGTCAAGCGTCGCATCGCGCAGAAGATGCAGTTTCTGGCGGAGGACGTCGCGGCGGCGCGCGAACCCACGGCTGCGGAGCTTCGCGACTGGTATCAGCAGCATTCCGACCAATTCGCGATGCCTGCGCGATACAGCTTCCGCCATCTGTACTTCTCACCTGATCGCAGAGGGGCGAATGCCAGAGATGACGCGACCCGCGTGCTAGTGAAACTGTTGGGACAGCCCGAGGACACGACACTCGCCCAGACCCTCGTCGATCCCTTCATGTTCCAGGATTATTACCGCGATCGCGCAACCGAGTTTCTGGGCAAAGAATTCGGAGCCAACTTTGCGCTGGCGATCACGCAGCTTGCGCCCGGAGCCTGGCAAGGGCCCGTCGAATCGGGTTTTGGTTGGCACCTCGTGTTCGTGGATGCCGTGATACCCGGGCGCGTGCCCGGCTTTGACGAGGTAACGCAGGACGTGAAGAGCACCTGGCTCGGCGAGCAGAAGTCGGTCGCCTGGGACAAGGCATACAAGGAGATGCGCGCCAGGTACACGGTGTTCTTGCCGTCACCCCCTGAGGAGACGAGTCGTTCCCCGCAAAGCGTTGTTCCCGCGCCGGCCGTTCCGGACGACGCGGTGCCGCAGTGAGCGTGGCGTTGAATTCGGCTGGCGGCTTGCGCGGTGTAGTGGCAATCCTTGCGCTGATCTGGCTCGCGGTCCCCGTTGCGCTGGCCCATGAGGCGCGCCCCGCTTACCTCGAACTGACGGAAACGGGTCCAGGACAGTACTCGGTACTGTGGCGCACGCCGGTGCTAGCCGGCCAGCGCCTGCCACTGGAGTTGGGTATACCCGCAGGCGCAAAAAACCTGCGCGAGCCGATCATCCAGGAACTCAGCGATTCGCTCGTCGAACGCCGGTGGATCGACGCCGGACCCGGCGGTCTCGAAGGCAAACGTATCGAGTTCCCGGGTCTGCAGCTCACGATCACCGACGTGCTGGTGCGCGTGCAGCTCGCGGACGGTCGCAGCTGGACCGCGATTGCGCGACCCGCCCAGCCTTGGATCGAAATCAGCGCAGCCCGGTCGGCCTCGCAGGTGGCCATCGACTATGTCGTGTTGGGCATCCACCACATTCTGTTCGGCGCCGACCACCTGTTGTTCGTGTTCGGATTGCTGCTGATCGTGCGGGACGGCTGGACGCTGGTGAAGACCATCACGGCTTTCACCGCCGCCCACAGCATCACACTCGCGGCCGCGACGCTTGGCTACGTTTCAATGCCCGCGCCACCCGTCGAAGCGGCAATTGCACTGAGCATCCTGTTTCTGGGACCGGAGATCGTCCGGCGCTGGCGTGGCGAGACGAGCTTTACGATCCGCAACCCATGGGTAGTCGCGTTCGCTTTCGGTCTCCTGCACGGCTTAGGTTTCGCCACCGCGCTGAGCAGCGCCGGGCTACCACCGTCCGACATCCCGCTGGCGCTGCTCTGTTTCAACATCGGCGTCGAACTCGGCCAACTCGGCTTTGTTGGCGTCATTGTGCTGCTCGCGCGGACGCTCAACAGGGCGCACTTCGCGTGGCCGCGGTGGGTCACGCTGGCGCCTGGCTACCTGGTCGGGGGTATGGGCGCCTTCTGGACTATCGAGCGTATGGACGCCCTGGCGCGCGCGCTTGGGTGAGGGGAGCCCCAACCCACTCAGTCGAGCGTTGCCTGCACCGACGCAAACGTCCGGATCCAAGGCTCCACGGCACCGACCGAGTCCGGCAGCGCCGCCGCTGCGGCCCTCGCCTCGGCGTGCGTGGCGAAATTGCCGTACGTGACCGCGTACCACGCCTCGGCGTTGCGCCGCGTTTCGAATGTCGCGAACCGCTCCGGCTGTGCCTGCCGGCCGACGAATTGATCGCGTTTTTCGCGGCTCGACGTCGCAAAGAGCTGCAGCGTGAAACGCTCGCGCGGTTGGTTCCGCAGCCACTGCGCCGAATGCGGCTCGCGTGCGGCGACCACCGGCGCCGCAGCGTTGGCGCGCGCGGGAGCGATCTTCTGCGCGGGCTCCGGCGGCGGTTTCGGAGCTGCTGATTCGTCCTGCACTGGCACGTCGGTAACCTGCGGTGATTCGTTTGGCAGCAACGCAGCGGCGGCTTCACGGGGCGCAGGCGCTTCGCGTTCTACTGGCGTTTCGCCCGGTCTCGTTGCGTCGATCTGCGGCAGTGCGAGCGCAAGCGGCGCGTCGGGCGCCTGCGCCCCTTTGGGAATCTGTTCAGCGCTCTCAGTGCGATCGGCGTGGTGATTGCTGAAAATGAGCCAACCCATGCCGGCGGCGATCAGCACCAGCACAGCTACGGCACGGTGCATACGCGGCAACCAGCGGCGTTCGTCGTTGATCGTGAGTTCGCCCGCGAGGATCGCGCTCGCGAGATCGTTGATGCGCCCCGGCAACCCGCCGGAACCGCCGACGATGACGGCCAACTGGTTCTGCGTGAACGGCGAAGGTTCCCGCAATCCGGCTTTTTCCAGCCTGAAAGCGACATAGCGGCGCGACTCCTCCTCCGTGAACGGCGCCAGCCGAATCTCGTGCCAAGCCTGCAGCTGACTGCCGCGTCGGGCTGCCTTGTCCAACGACTGCACGAAGTAAGCCTCAGCGAAGAACACCACACGCAGGCCCTCGTCGGCGCCGGCATCCGTCAGCCGCAGCAGCTGCTCCAGTGCGCGCAGCTCGAGCAAGTGCGCATCGTCGATCAGTACGAGGCAGTATCGATTTGCGTCAATCTGCTCGCGCACGTGCAGCACGATCAACGCAATCAGCAACTGCGGATCGGCATTGCCCGGCACCGCCATGCCGAATCCCTGGACGATGCCGGCGAGCACCTCGCGCGTGTCGCTGGTCAGATTCGCATTGATTCGCGCCGCTTTTACGCCGGGATCGAGCCGACTCGACAACGCTCGGTACAGCGTGGACTTGCCGACTCCGCGCTCGCCGGTAACGGCAAGCAGGCGGCGCGACCACCGCGCTGGATGCCGCAATTCGTCGAGCTGCCGTGCGCGGTCGCCTTCACCGAAGAAGTCCTCTGACGCATCACTGAACGGATCCGCCGCCGGGTCTAACGCCTCCGCTGGGGCATGCTGCTCACTCATCGCACAGCGATCCGCCGCCGTTGAGCGTTGCCGTAAGCGCATTCGGTTCGAAGCGGTCCGTGACGAACCCACCACCCAGTCCGCGCGCGAGCACCAGCCGCATGCGGCCGCCGACGACCTTTTTGTCGAGTCCCATTGCGTGACGCATGGCGTCCGGCGTGATGTTTCCCGGTGGGGCGACCGGCAAGCCAACGGCACCGATCAGTGCTTTGATGCGGCGACCCTCATCTCGCCCGAGGATGCCGTCGCGCATCGACAGATCGGCCGCCATCACCATGCCGATCGCGACCGCCTCGCCATGCAGGTATTCATAGCGCGTTAGCGTTTCGATCGCGTGCCCGAACGTATGACCGAAGTTCAGAATCGCGCGCACGCCGTCCTCGCGCTCATCGGCCGCGACCACCTCTGCCTTGATCGCGCAACAACGCAGCACCGCCCGATCGAGCGCGGCCGCGTCGCGCCGCAGCAGCGCGTCGACGTTAGCCTCGAGCCACGCAAAGAACTCGGCATCGCGAATGACGCCGTATTTGATGACCTCGGCGAGACCAGCGAGGTACTCGCGGGAGCTAAGCGTACGCAACGTGTCCATGTCGGCAAGCACCAGTCGCGGTTGGTAAAACGCGCCGATCATGTTTTTTCCGTGCGGGTGGTTGACCGCCGTCTTCCCACCCACGGAGGAGTCGACCTGCGCCAGCAACGTCGTTGGAACCTGAATCAACGCAACACCGCGCTGATAAGTCGCTGCCACGAAGCCGGTGATGTCGCCGATCACGCCGCCGCCGAGCGCCACCAGCGTCGTCGAGCGATCGTGCCGATGCGCGATCAGGTGATCGATGACTCGCGCGTACGTCGCCAGCGTCTTGTGCGCTTCACCGTCGGGAAGCACACACGCATCCACCGTAAAACCCTCGAGCGATTTCAGTACGGTGTCGAGATACAGCGGCGCAATCGTCTCGTTGGTGACGACGCATACCTGACGTCCCGCGATGAACGGCCGGAAGAGATCGGCGTGCCGCAGCAGGCCGACGCCGACATGGATGGGGTAGCTTCGCTCGCCGAGATCGACCGACAGGACTGCCGTCACGTAAGGCATCCGTCGCGGCGCAGCCGTTCGGCGATTTCACGCGCCAACGACTTCGCTGAGTGTCGATCGGCACAAAAACGATAGTCCGCAATGCTCGCATACAACGGCGCGCGCTCGCGCGCGAGGCGTTCGAACGTCGCGCGCGCGTCGCCGTTCTTCAGTAACGGCCGCCGCTTGTCGTGGCGCGTCCGTTCGACCAGCTTTTCGATCGGAGAATCGAGAAAAACCACAACGCCTCGCGTCGACAGGTGGTGGCGATTTTCGTCGCGCAAAACCACGCCGCCGCCCGTTGCGAGCACAACTCCGTCTCGCAACGTCAATTCGTCGACGACCTGGCACTCGCGTTCTCTGAATCCTGCTTCGCCTTCGACGTCGAATATCCACGCGATGTCCGCGCCCGCCTTTTCCTCGACGACGCGATCGGAGTCGAAGAACGGCAATGCCAGCTCGTCCGCAAGCAAGCGGCCGACGGTCGTCTTGCCGACCGCCATCAACCCAATGAGGAAAACATTGTGATTCTTACCAACCATAACGACGAACGGCGCCAGAAGGGCGCCGTTCAGTCTAATACGCGGAAGGTGACAAGTAATCCCTCGCGCCGAAATCAGCGAGTCGTCAGCGACTCCTGAATGATTCGCGGCGTGATGAAGATCAACAGTTCCTTCTTGTCCGTCTTGTCGAGCGTCCTGCGGAACAACCGGCCGACGTACGGCAGTTCGCCGAGGAACGGCGTACTTTCGGTCGCCTTCGTCAATTCGTCCTTGAAGATGCCACCCAGTACGACCGTCTGCGCGTTGTCGACGAGCACCTGCGTCCTGACTTCGTTCGTGTCGATACTCGGAATTCCGTTGAAAATCGCGCCGACGGAGTCCTGCGTCACCTTCAACGTCATGATGATCCGATCATCCGGCGTGATCTGCGGCGTCACTTCCAACGACAGCACGGCGTTCTTGAACGACACCGAAGTCGCACCGCTGCTCGATGCTTCCTGATAGGGGATTTCCGTACCCGACTCGATCGTCGCCATCTGCTTGTCGGCGGTGATGACTTTCGGCCGCGCGACCACTTCGGCACGCCCTTGGACCTGCAGCGCCGACAGTTCGAGATCCACGAGATAGTCCGCACCGGTAAAGCCGATACCGAAGCTCGAGGTCGCAGCTGCAGCACCAAGATCAACCACCAGCATGTCCGGTGACGTGATCGCGCCAGTGCCGGTCGTGATGATGTTCTGCAACTCGCCCAACGTGTTCAAGCTGCCGCCGGTGCGGATCGTCGTGCCGTTGACGTCGGCGATACTGCCGCCGCCCCACCGGATCCCGAGCTCCTGGTTGTAGTTCGTGCTCGCGGTGACGATGCGCGCTTCGATCAGCACCTGACGCACGGGGATGTCGAGTTGCGCGATGACGCGGCGGAATTCTTCGAGTCGATCGGCGGTGTCGGTCAGGATGATCGCATTGGTGCGCTCATCGACGATCACGCTACCCCGCGAGGACACGATTGCACCGCGGCTGCTGGTCGCGCCACCCGGACTGCCGGGTGCTCCGCCCTTGCCGCCGCCACTCGCGCTGAACAGTTTGTAGAGCTCGCCCGCGCTGGCATAACGCACCTGGATGAACTCGGTGCGCAGCGGCGCCAGTTCGGAGATCTGCTGTTGATTTTTCAGCTCGAGCATTTCGCGCGCGGCAATCTCGGCGGCGGGCGCCACGAGCAGGACGTTGCCGACCTGGCGCTTGTCGAGACCTTTGGTTTTCAGGATCAACTCGAGCGCCTGGTCCCACGGCACGTTCTTCAGGCGCAACGTGATGCGACCCGACACGGTGTCGCTGGCGACGAGGTTGAGGTCCGTGAAGTCCGCGATCAGCTGCAATACCGAACGCACTTCGATGTCCTGGAAGTTCAGCGACAACTTCTCGCCTTTGAACTTGAACACGTCATCGCGTGACGCGAGTTCTTTATCCGAAATCGGGTTAACGTTGACCGTCAGCGATTCGTCGGCCTGGTAGGCGAGGTAGTCGAAGTTGCCTTTCGCGGCGATCGTGATCGCGATATTCGGACCACTCTGGACCGCGTCGACAACCTGCACCGGTGTTGCGAAATCCGTGACGTCGAGGCGCCGCCGCAGGTTCTCGGGAAGCCGCGTGTTGCGGATCTGAATTTTGATCTGGCCGGATTCGCTGCTGACATCCACCGGCGCCTTCGGATCGGACAGCGTCACGACGATGCGCCCTTCACCGCTGTCACCGCGGCGGAAGTCGATATCGCTGACATGCGAGTCGCTCGACGGCGCGACCTCGGTCGCCGCAACGTCGGCATCACTATACGGCCGCTGGGTCGGAACACCTTGTGCACCGCCAGAGCCCACGTACATGAACAAAGTGTTGCCTTCCGTGCGCGTTTCGTAGGGGACCAGCTGCGTCAGGTTGACGATGACACGGGTGCGGTCTTTGGCCTCGATCACCGTCACTTCACGCGCGTTGCCGACGCCAAGACTGTGGTACTTCGTCGCCAATCCGCTCTTCGTATCCATCAGATCGAGCGCAATGCGGGCGGGCGATTCGATCGTATAGCCCTTCGGGTCCGGCGGCGTGCCGTCGAACTTCATCCGAATCTCGGTCTTGTCACCCGGCAACGCGGAGAACTCGATGGTTTCCATCGTTGCCGCAAACGCGGATCCCGCGACGAACCACGAGAACACGGCGTTAAGCCCCGCAGCGATCAGCCATGGCATCGATCCGCCAATGCGCTCCGAGCGCAATTCCGAAGTTCGCTTATCCATGCTCTTTACCCTCATGACTGCCCGCTGCCGAGGTTCACGGTCCGTTCGCGCTCGATCCAGCCCCCGGTGCCATCAGAAACGATTTCCAGAAGCTCGATGCGGTTCTCGTCGATCGCGAGAATCTTGCCGTGATCCGTTCCCATGAAATCTCCCATCTGTACCCGATGCACGCCGCCTTGGGGATCGCGCACGAGGCCGAACAGGCGCGCGCCCTGCGACAGCGTCCCGACCATCGCGATCTGGCTTGCGCTGAATTGTTCGAGGAATTGCTTGACTCGATTCGGGTCGGGTTTCACCGACGCGACCTTCTTGTTCGGGTCGACCGGCTTCACCACCACCGGCGGCTCGAACGGGCTGCGGGCGTCGCCGGCGCTGTACGCGAACGCCTGATACGGCAGGAACTCGGGCAGCGGTTCGATCTGACCTTTGCCGCGCGCGTCCACCTCGTCCATGAACGCCTTGATGTCCTGCGGATCGCTCGATCCCGCGCATCCGGCGATCAGCCCGGCTGCAGCCAGGCTCAGCAATGCTCGTCTCGACGCGCGCATCACTTGTCCTCTTGTCCCAGATACCGATACGTTTTCGCGACGATCGACATCTTCAGATTCTGGATACCACCGGCCGCCGGCCTGATGGAGAAATCGTGCAGCGTGACGATCCGCGATAGATTCGCCACGGCCGATACGAACGCACCGACATCGTGGTATTCGCCGGAGACGCCAATCGTGATCGGCAACTCGACGTAGAACTCGGCCTTATGCTCCGGCTGCAGATCGATGCTTTCGATCTGGAGTCCGTTGTCGAGCGCGGCGAGCGTGATGTCTTCGATCAGACCGGGCACTTCGGTGTCGCTCGGAAGCTGGCGCAGCATCGTGCCGAACGACACCTCCATCTCTTCCTTCTGCTGCCGGTACTGCGGCAGGTTCGCGGCCTGAAACGCCTTGGCCTCGTATTCGCTCTTCAGTGTCCCTTCCTGCTTGCGTGCCGCTTCGAGCGAAGTCTGCTTATCCGTGAGCCAGAAGAAGTAGCCAGCAGCGACGACGACGATGATCAGCAATACGAGAATGATCGCTTTCAGCGGAGCCGGCCAACCCCCCATGTTGTTGGGGTCGAGGTCGCCGAACTCGAGTCCGCGCAGCTGGTTCAGTGAGTCTTGTAGCGCCATCGGTTATTCCCCCTCAGCCACTTCAGCGCCGGCTTTTTTGGGACTCGTCTGCACGACGGTCAGCTGGAAGTTGCTGGCCTGCGCGCCGGCCGCACTGTTTTCTTTGATGCCCTTGAGGTTGGGTTCTTTGAACCACTCCGACGCTTCGAGATTGCGCATCTCTGACGAAATCCGGTTGTTCGACTCGGCCACACCGTCGATCGATAACACGTGGCCATCGAGCCGCAGATTCGTGAAGTACACGCCTTTTGCCAGCGTCCGCACCAACTCGTCGAACACACGGACGATCACGGGTCGATTGCCTTGCAACTCCTGGATCACGCGCATCCGCGCGAGCAACTGCTCGCGTTTCTCGCGCAGGTCACGAATCTCGGCGATCTGCTGATCGAGCACCGCGATCTTGTCGGTGATGAATTGATTGCGGCCGTTCTGCCCATCGATCGAACTGTCGAGGTACCAGCCGCCAATAAATACGATCAACGCGCCGAGCACCACGGAGGTGCCCATCCCGACCAGGAATTCGTTCTTGCGCCGTTCGCGCTCCCATTCCCGCCACGGAAGTAGGTTGATATGCGCCATCAGTCGAAGCTCCTCATGGCCAGACCACAGGCAATCATCATCGCCGGCGCGTCATTGGCCAGCGCATTGGCATCGACCTTCGATGCGATCGACATGTCGACGAACGGATTTGCAATGACCGTCGGCGTGCCGAGTTTGTTTTCGATCATCTCGGCGAGGCCTTCGATCGAGGACGTCCCGCCGGCGAGCACGATGTAGTCGACGTCGTCGTATTGGCTCGACGAGAAGAAGAACTGCAACGACCGCGTGACCTGTTGCAAGACCGCTTCCTTAAACGGCTGCAGCACTTCAGCTTCGTAGTCGTCGGGTAAGCCGCCCTGCTTCTTCGCAAGCCCCGCTTCTTCGAATGACAAACTGTAGCGGCGTTGAATTTCCTCGGTGAGCTGCTTGCCGCCAAACAACTGTTCGCGCGTGTAGATCGAACGGTCGTCGGCCAACACCGACAACGTCGTCATCGTGGCGCCGATGTCGATGATCGCGACGACCAGGTCGTCGGCGTTTGCGCCGAGTTGGGATTTGATCAGTTCGAACGCGCGCTTCATCGCATGCGCTTCGATGTCGACCACGCGCGCCTTCAGCCCGCCGAGTTCGAGTGCGGCTTCGCGCAACTCGACGTTTTCCTTCCGGCACGCCGCGAGCAATACTTCGACCTGCTCGGGGTTGCGTTCCGACAAGCCCTGCACTTCGAAGTCGATCGCGACTTCATCGAGCGGATAAGGGATGTATTGATCGGCCTCGACGGTGATCTGATTTTCGAGTTCTTCGTCGGACAGCGCCGAATCCATTTCGATCGTCTTCGTGATGACCGCGGAACCGGCAACGGCGACTGCAGAAAGCTTGGAACTGCCCTTCGAACGGCCGACCAGCCGCTTGATCGCTTCACCCACGCCCTCGACGTCGCTGATGTTCTTTTCGACGACTGCGTTCGGCGGCAGCGGCTCGACGCCGTATGCTTCCACCCGATAGCGATCGCCCGCCTTGGACAGCTCGAGGAGCTTGACCGAGGTGGAACTGATGTCGAGACCAAGCAGTGTTTCAGACTTCGCTTTAAAGAGGCCAAACACGGTGGTTTTTCCTTATAGACGCGGGCACTTACGTCCTTTTCGTGCGATTCAGCATTGAATACCAGTCTGCTCGTCAGAGCAATCGGGTACCCTTAGAAAAAAAGTCGTTCGGATCACAACTTTGGATCCGACATCGCAGGTAACACGTTAACAATATCAGAGAAACCATGAATTCGCGGTCGCGTACGACGTTGTTGAACATTATGTGGTTGGTCTGGACCGCCGTGTGTGGCGCAGTGCTCAGTCTCGCCGGTGTGTTCCTCTACTTGAACCCACAAATTCCAACGGCTGAGACGTATCGCCACGTTCGCCTGGAGACGCCGTTACGGATTTTTGCCCAGGGCGGCGAACTGATGGCGGAGTTCGGCGAGCGCCGGGTGATTCCGGTCACGCTCGCCGAGGTGCCGCCGGTGTTCATACACGCGCTGCTCGATACCGAGGACAAACGCTTCTATTCGCACAGTGGCGTCGACTTCATATCGCTCTTCAACGATTCGATCGAGCTGGCGCTGAACCGGGAAATCACGTCCGGCGCGAGCACGATCACGATGCAACTCGCGCGCAACATCTCGCTGTCGCCCGAGCAGACGTTCATACGCAAGTTCAAAGAAATGCTGTTGGCGCTGAAGATCGAACAAGAGCTGACGAAGGACGAGATTCTCGAGCTGTACTTCAATCTGGTGCCGTTCGGCAAACGTGCCTATGGGGCGCAGGCAGCGGCGATGACTTACTACGGCGCGCCACTGAATCAACTCGACGTCGCCCAGTTGGCGATGCTGGCCGGGATTCCGCAGGCCCCGACCGCGGGCAACCCGATCAACGGCCCCGAACGCGCAATGAAGCGCCGCAACCTCGTGTTGTCGCGCATGCTCGAACAGGGCTCTATCACACCCGAGCAGTATCAAAGCGCAAGCAACGCACCCAACACCGCGACGGTCCACGAACGCAACCTCGACGTCCCTGCGCCGTATGCCGCCGAGTGGGTGCGCCAACAACTGGTCCAGCGCTACGGCGCGGCCGTGTATTCGAGCGGCTACGAAGCGATCACGACGATCGACGCGCAGCTACAGGCAGTGGCGACAACCGCTGTTCGCACTGGCGTGTTTCGATACGACACGAAGCACGGCTATCGCGGACCGGTCGCGCACATCGAACTGCCCGCCGACGGCGCGCCGGACGCGCTCAAGCTGGCGGCGCAGCAGGCCCTCGTGCCTTACATCGCGCGCCTCGGGCTCGAGGCAGCCGTGGTCGTCGCGGTCGAGCCCACCCAGTTCACTGCGATGCGCGCAAACGGCCAATTGCTGACGGTCACGAGCGACGGTTTCAAGTGGGCCGCGCGCCTGATCGATGCCAATACGCGCGGTGCGCCGCCGACAAAGGCCGCCGACGTCGTCGCGCGCGGCGATGTGGTCTGGCTGCGGCGAACATCCCAAGCCTGGACGCTCGCGCAGATGCCGGACATCCAGGCCACGATCGTCGCGATGGTCCCGGATACCGGCGCCATCAAGGCAATCGTTGGTGGCTTCGACTTCGCCGCCAGTCAATACAACCACGCGCTGCAGGCTGAGCGCCAACCGGGTTCCGGCTTCAAGCCGTTCGTCTATTCGGCCGCGCTCGACAGCGGCATCACGCCCGCCACGATCTT
>CAYUMA010000873.1:0-2273 GCA_964445675.1 uncultured Pseudomonadales bacterium
CCTGGTGCTCAAGCGCAGCGGCATCGAGCGCGTCGCGTTCAAGACGACCGATTGGGCCGAACATCTCGACCCGAGTTCGCTCGGATTGATTCGCGATCTCGAACTCAGTCGCGTGATCCTGAAGGACTGTACGTTCGAAGACTGCCACTTCGACGGCACCCGGCTCGAGGGGTTCGAGGCGTCGAACCTGAGTTTTCGCGGCGTCGACTTCAGCGGACTGGTGATCACCGCTGCCGAACAGTTCGCTGCGCTCACCGGAGCGCGCAACGTTGCCTGAAGCGGCCCAGTGTCCCGCCTGCCAGGGTCGGCTGTTTCCGAAGTTGCTGAAGTGCGCCGATTGCGGGCTCGAAGTGACGACGCGCTACGCCGGCAACGAATTTGCCGACCTCGGCGCGGACGATCTGCATCTCTTGCGGATCTTCGTATTGTGCGAGGGGCGGATCCGCGACATGGAGGCGTCGTTGGGGGTGAGCTATCCGACGGTGAAATCGCGTCTTGCGGCGTTGCGCGAGCGTCTCGGGCTTGCGTCCGACAACGCGAAGGGTGCGCCGAACGCAGCGCAGTCGGAGCCGACGACGGCGCGCCAGATCCTCGATCAGCTCGCCGATGGCACGCTGACGTACGCGCAAGCGTTGCCGAAGATTCGCGCGTTGAGACGTCACACGCCCCGCGAGTGAGGATTTTTACGCCGTGCGGCCGCCCCAAGCGCCAAAATGCAACGATGCGGCCGTAACAACACCGTACAAGACCATCCCGAACGCGATGCACGCACAGACGAACTCGAGCCCCATGTCGAAGACGCGCACGCCGATCATCGCGGCGCCCGCGGCGACGACGAATCGCAGAATCGTCGCGATGACCGGCCACAACACGGTGCCGGCGCCTTGCGATGCGAAGTACAACGACAGGCCAAGGCCCTGGAACAGGAACGCGGGACCGGCGATTCGCAGGTACGTAGCACCCGCCGCGAATGTCGCGGGGTCGTCTGTGAAGAGGTTCATCCAAAGGCCGGGCGCGATCGTCAGGATCAGCCCAACGGAGCCGGTGAGTAGCGCCGCGGCCACGCCGCCGGTCCAGCCGATGCGCTCGGCGCGCTTGAAGTTTCCGGCGCCGGTGTTGACGCCGACCAACGCGGTCATCGAGACGCCGAGACCGAATACCAATGGAATCAGCAGGAATTCAAGCCGCGCACCGATCCCGTAGCCGGCGATCGCGGCGGTGCCGAACGCACCCATTACGCTGTTGAGCATGCCGACCGTCAGCACGACGAAGATCGGCGACAACGACGCGAGCGCGCCCACGCGCAGAATGTCGGCGAATAGACCGGTCTCGAACCGCATCGCACCGCGGCGCAACGCGAGCGGGCTTCG
Source organism: uncultured Pseudomonadales bacterium (assembly GCA_964445675.1). Lineage (GTDB taxonomy): Bacteria > Pseudomonadota > Gammaproteobacteria > Pseudomonadales > Azotimanducaceae > DATJGR01. Next base: position 1,371 of record CAYUMA010000873.1, read on the forward strand.
ACTCCCGGCCAGACGCGCGAGCAGGAAGATGCTGTTGAGGGTTGCGATGACGATCACCGAGATCGCCCCGCCCGCGATGCCGAGTCGCGGGATGCCAAACCAGCCCAGAATCAGCGCGCCGGACAGTGGGACTTGCGCGGCGGCGCCGACGAACATCATCAGCGCCGGCGTTTTCATGTCGCCCGCACCGCGAAAAACCGAGCTGAGCAGGGACATCAGCCAGATGGCGACGGATCCGCCGAACAGGATCCCGGCGTAACTGCGGGCCTGGTCGAGCACCTCGCCGCGGGCGCCGATGCCGACGAGAATTGCATCGCCAAATGCAAGATCCAGCGCGAGAAACATCGCGGCGGCGATGATCGCGATCGCGACCGCGTGCCAGACGAGCTGTTGCGCCCGATCGACTCTGCCGCTACCTAACGACCGTGCAATGGCGCTCGTGACGGCGCCGCCGATCGCGCCGCCCGACAACATCTGCATCAACATCAGCGCCGGAAAAACCAGCGCGATCGCCGCCAGTGAAACGGTCCCGAGCTGACCGATGTACCAGGCCTCCACCATGCTGACGCTCGCGCCGACGACGAATCCCGCGGCGTTCGGTGCGGCCATCCGCAGCAGCGTTGGCAGAATCGGCCCTTCGAGCATCACGTGGGTGCGTGATGTCACACGATTTGCAGCGGCGGGCGGCAACAGTTCGGTCGAGTCAGACATCGGGCAACTCTGACCCTTCTTCAGGAGACGCCATAAAACGCCGCAGCTGTCCCGCCGAAGATGTAGTCGTGTTCATCGCCGCGGACGCCTCGCAGCAGCCATGCGGCGTCCTGGTGCCACGATTCGTACGGGACGGTACCGGGCGTCGCGCCGATGTAGGCCTGCTGCAATACCGGCCAGTCGCTGCCCCAC
>CAYUMA010000874.1:0-8431 GCA_964445675.1 uncultured Pseudomonadales bacterium
CGCGTGTCGCCGCGGCCACCGCGGGATTTCAGATTGAGCACGACCGTCGCGACCAGCGCCGCGCGGCGGCGCCACAGATCGGAATCGTTGGCCCAGCGGTGGATGTCGGCGTCGGTGACCCGCCTGAGCTGCCACGCCGCGCCGAGTATGTTGATGCCATAGCCGTCGACTTCGTCCCACGAACTGTTGCCGGCACCGAGCGTTTCGATCATGTCGATGTCGAGGCTATCGAGCGCGCCCACGTGTTCGTTGATCAGTTCCCAGCCGACCCAACGCGCACGCGCCGCTTTCATCGCCGGCGTCTGCGCGATGGCCAATCCGACGGCGACCACGCTTACTGGATCGGTAGTTTTCAATGCTGCGCTTAGCCGTTTGCGCACGGTGCGCGCGCCCGGCACGCCGATGCGGCGAGGCCGAGCGATTTCGGCGACGGTCGCCGCGACGAGCGCGGCGATCGCGGATTTCTTCAGTCGTGTAGCAGGCACTCTGACCCCCGCTCCCCCTTCAACAGCAACGCGACACACCGTTCCACTTGCGCCGCTGCTGTTCGAGATAAAACGCGCGGCGATCGAGCACCGTTTCGTTGGCGTGGCAGGCGACGTGGTGCGCGCGATAACGCTCGTACGCGTCATCGTCGGCGAGCCGCCGCGAAAATCGCCACAGCGTTTTGAGGAACCGCGTCATGCGCGCACCAGATCAGACTCGTCAGCGACGGCCGCCACATAACCGGCCTCGGACGACGGCAACACCGGGAGCCCGCGCACCGCGCGCCGACAGACGCGCAGCATGTCGAAAATGATCAGCCACAGAATCGCCGCGAAAAATACCGTCAACACCGCGTCGAGACGCAGGTTGAAGATCAGCTGCGGCGCAACAGCCGCCTGTTTTGCGCTCAGCAGGCCGTCTGCGAGCTTCGCCGCGAGATCGTTCGCACCGGCGAGAAAACCGATCCGCGGCTCCACCGCAAAAATCTTCTGCCACGCGGCCGTGGACGTGACGATCGCGAGCCACGTCAGCGGAATCCCGGTCACCCACGCGTAACGCAACTTGCCCTGTTTGACGATGACGCCGGTCGCGACCGACAGCGCAATCGCCGCGAGCATCTGGTTCGCGATACCGAACATCGGCCACAACAGATTGACGCCGCCGTTCGGATCGATGACGCCGATGTAAAGAAAATAACCCCAGCCGGATACCACGACCGCGCTCGCAATGAGTACCGACGGATACGAAGACGTCTCTCCGAGCGGGCGCCACGCGTGGCCGAGCAGATCCTGCACCATGAACCGACCCACGCGTGTGCCCGCGTCGAGCGTCGTCAGGATGAAGACCGCCTCGAACATGATCGCAAAGTGATACCAGACCGCGAGCATCCCGTCGCCGAACGCCGACGATAGAATCGTCGCCATGCCGACCGCGAGCGACGGCGCGCCGCCGGTGCGCGCAAAGAGCGTCGTCTCGCCCATCTCGGTCGCGAGGTCGTGCATCTGTTGCGCCGTCACCGGGAATCCCCATGAGGAAATCGTCTGCACCGCGGCTTCCGCGGTAGTGCCGACGATGCCGCCGGGACTGTTGATCGCGAAATAGACGCCGGGGTCGAGCAATGTGGCCGCGATCAGCGCGATCACCGCGACGAACGACTCCATGATCATGCTGCCGTAACCGATCGCGCGGATGTCGGCCTCGTTGCCGATCAGTTTCGGCGTCGTGCCACTCGATACCAACGAGTGAAATCCCGATATCGCGCCGCACGCAATCGTGATGAACACGAACGGAAACAGCTTGCCCCCGAATACCGGACCCGAGCCGTCGATGAATTGCGTGACAGCCGGCATTTTGATGTCGGGGTGCATGACCACGACCGCGATCGCCAACAGAATCACCGTGCCGATCTTCAGGAACGTCGACAGGTAGTCGCGCGGCGCGAGCAGCAGCCACACCGGCACGATCGCCGCGGCGAACCCGTAACCCATCACGAACCACGCGAGCTGCAATGCGTCGAGATCGAACATCGACGCGAGTGCCGGGGTGTCCCTCACCCAACCGCCGCCGACCACCGCGAGCAGCAGCAGCGCAACACCCAATGCAGACGCTTCGATGACGCGACCGGGTCGGATGTTGCGCAGGTACACCCCGACCAGCATCGCGATCGGAATCGTCGCGAATACCGTCGCCGTCGCCCACGGGCTGTGCTGCATCGCATTGACGACGATCAAGCCGAGCACGGCGATCAGAATGATCAGGATCATCAGCGTGCCGATCATCGCGGCGTAACCGCCCAGCGCCCCGAGCTCGTCGCGCGCGATCTTGCCGAGGCTCTTGCCATCGCGCCGCGTCGATAGGAACAGGATCGTCATGTCCTGCACACAACCGCCGATCACGCTGCCGATCAGGATCCACAGCAGGCCCGGTAGATAACCGAACTGGGCCGCGAGCGTGGGTCCGACCAGCGGACCGGGACCGGCAATCGCCGCGAAGTGGTGGCCAAAGACGATCCACCGATTCGTCGGCACGAAGTCGCGGCCGTTGTTCAGACGCTGCGCGGGCGTCGCGCGGGTCGCGTCGAGCGTCAACACTTCGGCGGCGATCCACGCGCTGTAGAAGCGGTAACCGAGCGCATACACACACACCGCCGCGGTGATGATCCACAGCGCGTTGATCGACTCGCCGCGGTTGAGCGCGATGCCGCCCAGTGCGTAAGCGCCGAGCAGTGCAACCCCGAACCAGAACAGTTTTTTCATGGCTGTTTCATTGCAGAGCTTTTTGCAGGCGGCGCTGGTGCGGCCGGCTCGAGGCCCTTCGAATACACCACCTTTCCGTCGAGCGTGACGAGGATCGCGTCGACGTCGTCGAGCGATTCGTAGATCTTCATCGCGGCTTCGGCCCCGAGCACAAACGCAGTCTTCGACAGCCCGTCGGTGCGCGTCGCGGTCGATGCGAGGATCGTCGCGCTGCGCACCTTGCTCGCCGAGCGCCCCGTGCGCGGATCGATGATGTGGTGATAGCGCACGCCGGCTTCGTCGAAGTAGCGCTCGTAGTCGCCCGACGTCGACATCGCGACATCCACGAGCGGGATCTTCGCGATGACACGATCTTTGTCGTCGGGATGGCGGATACCGACGATCCACGGTTTGCCGAAGCGATCGCCGATGATGCGGCTGTCGCCGCCGGCGGTGACCAGCGCGTGCGTGATGCCGTGCGACTCAAGGATCGCGATGCCGCGGTCGACCGCGTAGCCCTTACCGATGCCGCCGAGGTCGATGCGCACGCCGGGCTGCGTAAAAAACACCGTGCTTTTGTCCGCGTCGAGCAGGACGTGGCGATAGTTGACCGCCGGCAGCGCCGAGTCGATCTCGGCGGAAGTCGGCTTCTTGTGCGTTTTGAAGTCGTACATGAAGCCGACGCTCGCGTACGTGATGTCGAACGCGCCTTGCGTGATGCGCGAGAAATCGAGCGCGGTCGTCAACAAGCCGAACAACTCCTCGCTGATGACGACCGGCGCCGTCGCCGCATCACGATTCACAACGGAGACTTCGCTATCCGGCTTGTACGTGCTCATCGTGCGATCGATGTGCACCATCTCGGCCATCACGGCGTCGATCGCGGCATTCGCCGCAGCGGCATCGTTCCACCACAACTCGACGACGATGCGCGTCCCCATGATGCCGTCGTTGGCGCGATCGAACCATTCGGCGCGCGCACCGCTCGCCAGCAGCGCAGCCACCACACCCAGACTCACCGCGATCCGAATCATCTGTACATCCTCCGGTACTGCGGCTTGTACCTAAATGCCGGCGTACCACGCGTAGCCGCGGTCTTCCCAATAGCCGCCGTTGCCGCCATGCAGATCATCGAAACGTTCGACGACCTCGATGCGCATGATGTATTTCGCCATCTTGTAGCCGAGCTGGCGCTCGACGCGCACACGAATCGGCGCGCCATTGCCGATCGGCAGCGTCGCATCGTTGAGCCCGTACGCGAGCAGCGTCTGCGGGTGATACGCATCGACCATGTCGATGCTCTCGTAGTACGGCTGCGTGCCGTTGGGCTGCATCGGATCGGCGCAGTGAAACACGACGTACCGCGCTAGAGGCTGCGGGCGAACGCGCTCGAGCACCTCTTTGAGCGGCACGCCGGTCCATTTGCCGATCGCGCTCCACCCCTCGACGCAGTCGTGGCGCGTAATCTGTGTGCGACTCGGCAGCGCCTTCAGTTCGTCGAGCGAGAACTGCATCGGCTGGGCTACCAGGCCGTCGACCTGCAGGCGCCAATCGACGAAGTTGCTCGCCGCAAGCGCGTCGTACGCGGCGCTGCGCGGGCGCGAAGTGCCGTTGCTGCGAAACGGTCGAGCGACGTCCGCTTCGGTGAACTCCTGCGCGAGCGCGTCGTCACCGACCACGAGCCGCTGCGTCACGCGCGTCAGCGATTCACCGGTCTCGAGCAGTCGGCCGAACCACGGCGCGGCGCCGAGCTTGTCGCAACCCGCAACGACCGCTCCCGACAGCGTCGCCATCGCGGCGCGCAGAAAGCGGCGCCTACTCATCGGGGATCACCGTATCGATGCGAAAGCGCCCGGTGATCATCGAGCGCAGGTTGTTCCACAAGCCCGTCGTAATGACGAGGAATACGTGCAGCGCGGTGAACGCGACGAGCGCGAGCGCAGCGACGAAATGCAGCGTGCGCGCGGATTGCCTGCCGCCGAACAGATCCACCCACCCGCTCCAAAGCGCATTGAGCGCCGGCGACATCGCAAATCCCATCAGGATCACGAGCGGCAGCAGCACGAAAATCACGAGCAGGTACGTCAGCTTCTGCAGCACGTTGTACCGCTTCGCCGCATCGCCTGTGTGATGTTTGAAACGCACGTGATCCTTGATCGATTGCCAGATCGAACCGAGGTCTGCGCGCGACGGTGCGAGGTCGCGCGTCAGATGTCTGGACGCCGCCGACCACACCACGTATGCCAGCCCGTTGGCGAGGAATACCCACATGAAAAAGAAGTGCCAGCGCCGCGCGATCGCCAGTGAATAGCTGCTCGGAATCGTCAGCCAGTGCGGAAACGCCTGCCTGGACGCGATGCCGCGCACATTGTCAGCTACGCCGAATACGCCGGTGGTGTCGAAGCTATGCCCGAACAGCGTCGTCACGCCGCGCCCGTTGACCGCACCGATGCGCAACACTTCCGGCGCCCCCGCGTAGGACTGTTTGCCCCAATACAGCACCGGATGCGCGTTGAAGATCATCAGACCGCTCATCAACATCACGGCGAACGCGACCACATTGACCCAATGCATGATTCGCACCGGCAAGCGATGTCGATAGTAGCGTTCGCGGTAAATCGCCATCAGAAATTATCGGGACAGTGCGGCGCGTGGCGTGTCGCGAAAATCCGCGTCGCGCGGTCGAGCACCGCATCGTCGGCGTCGACGAGGCCCCACTGCGACAGCTGGCGCGCCGTCCGAAAACCGCTGTACAGGCTCGCGAGCGCCTTCACCGACAACGTCAGGTCCGCGCGCGCGCGCGTCGGCGTCACCGTCGCGCCTTCGGGCGCGCAGTCGAGTTTGTAGCGCCCGGCATTCCACGGCGACAGCGCGTCCGCGGCCACTTCGATGGTGATTGAATCCGTCGTCTGATAGCCGCGTTGCGCGAGCGCGACGGGCGCATCGACGATGCGCAACCACGTGCCGTCGCGCGACTGCGCGTTCAACAGCCGCGGCTCGACGAACAGCTCCGGCGCCGGATCGTCGACCGGCGCGCGCGTCCAGAGGATGCGACCGACGAGGTCGTGCCGCGCGAGCCACGACCACAAACTGCGATACGCGTCGTTATTGAGCCAGACGAAATCCTTGATCGTGAGTTCCTGGTTGCGCGTCGGGTGCCCGGTCTTGTCGTTGCGCACGTGGTAGATCACGTAGCCGGTCGGCGCCGCCGAGTCGTCATAGGCGACCGCGATGTGCGCCGGGCCGGTGGCCGCGCCGCTCGAGAGGGCGTTGTTCAGCCACAATGCACGCGCTCGATGCAGATAACCCGTGCGGTCTTTGACGAACTCAACGTAGAGCTGCTTCAGGACGTCGAAGCCCGAATCGGCGTCGATGCGCTGCACGCGCGCAGTCCCGCCATCGCCGTCGTAAAAGCCGACGTCGACGGTGTCGATGCGATAACTGAGCGGCGTGCACGCGAGCGCATAGCCATAACGTTGGTAAATCGCCGCCTGGGATGCCCACAGTGCGGCGACGGCCTGGCCGCGGCTGCGCATGTCGGCGAGCGAACGCGTCGTGATGGCGCGCAACAGGCCCTGGCGCCGATATTCCGGCAACGTCCCCACCGCGCTGACGCCGCCTAACCTAACCGCGTTGCCGTTCGCGCGCATCGTCAGCGGCAGGCACGAATAACTCGTGGCCATACGACCGTCGACGAACGCGCACAGCGTCCACTCGGGCCGGTTGTTCTGCGCAACGACATTGTCCGCACCGTCGCCGAATGCGCCGCCGTACACGTAGGCGCCGACCAGACCGAACTGATCCATCTCGTCGGCGCGCGCCGCTCGCACCTCTATCGACATGTCAGCCCCCTGAGATTCCCGCGTTGCGCATCGTACTTCACCGGAATCACGTTCGCGATGCTGCCGGCCTTGGAATCGCATTGAGCTTCATTGGAACGTCATAGCCGCGTTGCACCGCAGCACGGTCGGCGATCGCGAGATACCAACGCGTCAGATTCGGGTAGTCGGCGAGTGCGATGTGCTGCCATTCGAACCGCGATATCCATGGCCACGTCGCGATATCGGCGATCGAATAGCTGCCGCTGAGATATTCGTGATCGCGCAGCCGCGCATCGAGCACGCCATACAGACGCGCGGCTTCGACACTGAAGCGCTCTTCCGCGTAAGGCGCTTTGCCGGGATTGAAATGCACGAAGTGATGCACCTGCCCGAGCACCGGGCCGACGCTCGCCATCTGCAACATCAGCCATTGCAGCGTCTGCCACCGGTCCTCGCCCAGCAGCCGCCCGTGGGTCTGCGCGAGATAGAGCAGAATCGCACCGGACTCCATCATCGCGCGTCCGGTGGCCCGATCGACGATCGCCGGAATCTTGCTGTTCGGACTGATCGCGACGAACTCGGGTTTGAATTGATCGCCCTTGCCGATGTCGATCGCATGGACCAGGTAGTCGGCGCCGAGTTCTTCGAGCGCAATCGACACTTTGCGGCCGTTCGGCGTCGCCCATGTATAGAGATCGATCACGAACCCCCCCCAAGCGCTGAACGTTCCCCCGCCGGACTATACGACGACCCACACAATCAGCGGGAGAACGCGGTGATTTACGACTTCGCGGTGGGACACGAACTATCCCGGTGAACTCGGCTGCGCGCCGACGAGTTCGATGTGGGGCGGGCGCTATCGCTCGGCTTCGTGCCGGAGGTCGTGCCAGTGGGCACGCAGATCGACCGCGCACTCGCGATTGCCGCGAAGATTGCGGCGCGCGCACCGAAATTCGAAGGTCGCTGAGCCGGCGCCTGCGCGGGTAGAGTATCTGCGCAATAATCCCCTTGCCCGATGCGCTGCGGCCTGGCTACTTTCCAGTACCCCGCGAGCGCGGCGCGTGTGCCTATGTCCGAGATCTTCATCTCCTATGCACGTTCGACGTCGCGTCAGGCGCAGGCTGTCGCAACGGCGCTGCGCGAGTTGGGCTACGGAGTTTGGTTCGATGACGAGTTACCCGCGCACCGTGCGTACTCGGAGGTGATCGAGGAACGGCTGCGGTCGGCGAAAGTCGTGGTCGCGATCTGGTCGGCTGACGCCGTGAAATCACAGTGGGTGCGATCGGAGGCGAACCGCGGCCGCGAGGATGGCAAATTGGTGCAACTGTCGCTCGACGACACACCGCTGCCGATGCCGTTCGATCAGATCCAGTGCGCCGACATGAAGCAGTGGAGCGGCGATACCAGCGCGCCCGGCTGGCGCAAGGTCGTCGCGAGCATCGCTGAACTGAGCAACGCGCAGCCGAATGACATCGAGACACGCGCCGGCAAACTGGCGCGGCAAGCGCTGGTCGAAGCGCCGGCCGCGCATCGGCAGCGGTCATGGCTGATGGGTGGCCTCGCGTTGGCGGTCGTTGCGGCCCTCGTGTTCGTGTCGATCTGGCTGCGTTCGGAGCGCCCGCCCGCCGGTCGTGACCAGTGGGCGCAGTTGACGAACTTTCCGGATTCGGTCGGGCAGCCAGCCCTTTCGCCGGATGGGCGCATGCTGGCCTTCGTCCGGGGCGCGGGCACGTTTCAGACGGAAGGCCACATCTACGTCAAGCTGCTTCCGGACGGCGAGCCGAAACAACTGACGCAGGATGGCTCGCGGAAGATGAGCCCGGTGTTTTCCCCGGACGGCTCGCAGATTGCCTATACCACCATCGACGCGCAGTTTGCCTGGGAGACGTG
>CAYUMA010000875.1:0-3035 GCA_964445675.1 uncultured Pseudomonadales bacterium
ACACTCGCGTTCAGCGGCCAGATCTTCTGCGATTTTGCGGGCTATTCGACGACGGCGATTGGTGCCGCGATGTGCCTCGGCTTTGCGATGCCGGACAATTTCCGCTTCCCGTATGCGGCGGTCGGCTTCTCCGATTTCTGGCGCCGGTGGCACATCACGCTGTCGTCGTGGTTGCGCGACTATCTGTACATTCCGCTCGGCGGCAATCGCCACGGCCCGGCGCGTACGTACGTCGCGCTGATGCTGACGATGCTGTTGGGGGGGCTGTGGCACGGCGCCAGCTGGACGTTCGTTGTCTGGGGCGGCCTGCACGGAGCGTATCTCGCGGCGGAGCGCGGCTTGCGCTCCGCGTTTGCAAACTATCGACCGAGTCCGTCGATGCTCGTGTTGTTCGGCTTGCTCACATACGCGCTCGTCAACATCACGTGGGTGTTTTTTCGTGCGCATACATTTGGCAAAGCGTGGCAGCTGCTCGGCGGCATGTTCGGCGCGAACAGCGACGCGGCGCCGATCCTGCCGACGATGTACCTCGTGATGGTGACGCTGATCGTCGGCGGCATCGTCGCCGCGCATTGGTGGATGCGCGATCGCACGCTCGAGATGGCGGTCGCGGCGACCAGACCGATGGTGCTGGCGGGAATCTGGGCTTCGATGGCGGTCGCCATCGTCATCGCACAGGCGGCGGGCAATGCCTTCATCTATTTCCAGTTCTAACGGACCTGTCGAGGTGCGTCCCGGCTTCGTGCGGCAGACCGCGTCCGATCGGCCGGGCGTCGCGCAACCCGTACCCGAACGCGACATCCCGGCGCAGCCATGGGGACGCATCCTCGTCGTCGCACTGGTGCTGACGTGCATCGCGCTGGCCGGTTGGGAAGTGTACTGGCGCGCGTATGGCGTGACGCCGTCCTACCTCAACAGCAAAGGTGCGTGGGCGGAACAGCGGCGGCGCATCGACACGGGCGACGGCGATCACACCGTGCTGATCGGCGCGTCGCGCGTGCTGTTCGACATCGAGTTGCCGGTGTGGGAGAGCATCACCGGTGAACGCCCGATCCAGCTCGCGCTCGAAGGGACCTCGCCGGTGCCGCTGCTCGAAGACCTCGCGGACGACGCGAACTTCACCGGACGCCTGTTGATCGGCGTCGCGCCCGACGTTTTTTTCGGAGCCGGTGCTTACCGCGGCAACGTGTTGCCGTATTACCGCAATCAAAGTCCGTCGCAGCGCAGCGATCACTGGTTGTCGCAGCGTCTGATGGAACCGTATTTCGCGTTCTACGACCCCGATTTTGCATTGGCCACCGTGGTCGAGCGCCAGGCCTGGCCGGCGCGCCCCGGCCTGACGACTCACGTTGAGGTGCGCAAGTTGGTGGTGATGGGCGCGGACCGCAACACGCATTTGTGGCGCAAGCTCGAAGTCGATCCGGCGTATCAGGCGCTCGCGCGCAGGATCTGGGCGCAGGATTTCCGCGGGCCGCCGCGGGGCATGGAGACGCAGGATATGCGTACGAAGGCGTTCGATGCGCAGATCGCGAAGGCGGCGAGCGCGATCGCGAAGCTGCGCGGGCGCGGCGTTCCCGTCGTGTTCGTGCGCCCGCCGAGCGGCGGTGATTACTATGCGTACGAGCAGACGTATTTCCCGCGCGCGGAAACCTGGGATCCGCTGCTCGATCGCACCGGTGCGCCGGGTATCCACTTCGAGGATCATCCGCAGCTGCAAGGCCTCGAGTTGCCGGAGTGGTCGCATCTGTCGGCGGCCGACGCCGATCGATTCACCGCCGCATTGGTACCGCTGGTCATGGCCGAGTTCGCGCGTCAGCAGGCGCGCTAGAGGAGAGACACAATGGAATCCTGGGCAATCATTGCGATCGTCGCGATCCTCGGGTCGTTCATCGGCGACATCTACAAGCGGATGCTCGCGTACAAAACCGAAGTCGGCAGCCGCGTCGAGAGCGAACTCGTCGGCATTCGCGAGCGCCTCGACAAACTCGAAACGACGCTCGAGAAGCGCGACGTCGTGCAGCGGTTGAACGCGCTCGAGGCGATCGTGACCGATGGCAAGTTCGACTTGACGCGGAAGATCGACGGATTGTCGTAGCTACGCCGGCCGCGTCGACTCAGTCGGGCCGTGCGATGAGCGCGTCGATGTAGCGAGCTGCCGAGCTGTCGGGAAGGGTCGTTTTCCATATTTCGTACCACAGTCGCGACGCCGGCAGGACGCGGTAGTAGGTCCGAAAGACCCTGTCGAATACCGCGCGCTCTTCAGGAGTGAAATCGTTCATGTGCACAATCATCTGGCCTCGCACCTGCCACTGCGCGGTGTAGAGCCAGTACAGCGACAGGGCCTCGTCTTGCGTCAATCCCGTTTGCGCGACGAGGGCCGACACAAATGCGTTCTCTGTCGCACCCATCGCCGCGTTCGCGCGTGCTTCGATCCCGGCAAGGCGTTCGTTCGTCGCGAGCGTCATCATCTGTTGTGACATCACTTCGGTGCGACTCTGCCGCACCGAGCGCTGCGCGTCGGCGCGCACATATCGCAACTGAACCGCCAGATAGCCGAGTGTGGCGAACACCGCGGTCGTGCCGAGGATCTGCCCGATTGCGCCGATTGCGTTCCAGTCCATTGCGATCCCCTCATCGCCGAATCGGCACGAGGCTATCACCGCGGCGATGAACTCGTCGCGGGACGGTATCATTCGATTCCGGGCGTCCACTGTGCGACGCGCGAATCGCGAGGACTCTTCGGATGCGAGACATGTTCAGACGTAGGCCTCTGGCCCGATCGACCGCGTCGACGCCGCGAGGTGCAGCGTGACCGAAGCCGAAAATCGCGGTCCGCTCGCCGACATCCGTGTGCTCGAACTCGGCCAGCTGATCGCCGGGCCGTTCTGCGGCCAATTGCTCGGCGACATGGGTGCGGAGGTCATCAAACTCGAACCGCCCGGCGTCGGCGACGCGATGCGCGACTGGGGCCGCGGGCTGCCCGTGTGGTGGAGCGTCATCGCGCGCAACAAAAAAAGCGCGACGCTGAATCTGCG
>CAYUMA010000876.1:0-10965 GCA_964445675.1 uncultured Pseudomonadales bacterium
CGACGTCGTGAGTCTGCACGCGCCATCCTCCGACGAAACACGTGGCATGATCGACCGCGACGCATTCGCCGCGGCGAAGCGCGGCATGGTGCTCGTGAACACCGCGCGCGGCGTGCTCGTCGACATCGACGCGCTGCACGACGCCATGAAGGACGGCGCCGTGCTCGCGGCGGGGCTCGACGTTTTGCCGACCGAGCCCGCCGACGTGCAGGCGCCGCTGATCAAGGCGTGGCACGCGGAGGAGCCGTGGATCCGGCACCGTTTGCTGTTGACGCCGCATTCCGCCTTTTTTACGCCGGAGAGCGCACGCGACATGCGTGCGATCGCGGCCCGCACCGCGGCGAAATACCTGCGCGACGGCAAACTCGAGAACTGTATCAACGAGCAGTTCCTCGTAGATCGACGATGAAAGGAAATGAGCGATGAGTGAACAACCGCTACGGGACCAACAAAATCGCAGTGGTGCGGAGAGCCTCGTGCAGACCTTCGTCGACGCTGGCGTGCGCGTGTGCTTCACGAACCCGGGCACGTCGGAGATGCACTTCGTCGCCGCGCTCGACACGAACCCGCAGATGCGCTGCGTGCTCGGACTGTTCGAGGGGGTCGTGACCGGCGCGGCCGACGGCTACGCGCGCATGACCGGGACGCCGGCGGCGACGCTGTTACATCTGGGGCCGGGCTTAGGCAACGGACTTGCGAATCTGCACAACGCGAAAAAAGCCTGCACGCCACTCGTCAACGTCGTTGGCGATCACGCGACGTACCACCGCAAATACGATGCGCCGCTGACGTCCGACGTCGAGGGCATTGCGCGGCCCGTGTCGGGTTGGGTACGGGTATCACAATCCGCTGATGATGTATCCGCCGACGGCGCGGCGGCGGTGTGCGCGGCGCTGACGCCGCCGGGACAGGTCGCGACGTTGATCCTGCCGGCCGATACCGCGTGGAACCGGACCACACGTATGGCGCGGCCGCTGCCGCGTCCCGTCGCGGCTGCCGTCGACGGCCACGTGATCGACACGATCGCGAAGGTGCTGCGCACGCGCGAACCGTGCGTGATGTTGATCAACGGCGCGCTGACGGCGAGCCGCATCGCAGTTGCGAGCCGTATCGCCAAAGCGAGCGGCGCGCGTTTGATCATGGACACGTTCGTACCAAGGCTGCAGCGCGGCGCCGGTCGCGTGGAGGTCGCGCGGCTGCCGTATTTCGGTGAGCAGGCCGCGGAAGTTGTGGCCGGGACGAAGCACATTGTGTTGATCGGCACACAGGCGCCGGTGACGTTTTTCGCGTATCCCGACAAACCGAACTGGCTGACGCCCGCGGGTTGTGAGCTGCACACGCTGGTCGCGCGCAGCGGCGATATCGACGGCGCGCTCGACGCGCTCGGGCAAGCTGTCGGCATCGGTGCGGTCGAGGTCGACGTCGTTGCGCCCGAACGCCCGCCGCTGCCGAAGGGCGCGCTGAATCCCCGCTCGATCGGCGCCGCGATCGGGCACCTGTTCCCGGAAAACGCGATCGTCGTCGACGAGGGCGGCACCGCCGGTGGCGGAACGACGTTTGCGACGCGCGGCGCGCCGCCGCACGACTGGTTGATCCTGACCGGCGGCTCGATCGGCTACGGCTTGCCCGCGGCAACCGGTGCCGCCGTCGCGTGTCCGGATCGACGCGTGATCTGTCTCGAAGGCGACGGCGCCGGCATGTACACGAATCAGGCGCTGTGGACACAAGCGCGCGAACGTCTCGACGTCACGACGATCGTGTTCTCGAACCGCAAGTACGCGATCCTGCAGATCGAGTTCGGTCGTGTTGGTGCGCACAATCCCGGACCCAAAGCGATGAGCATGCTCGATCTGACGAATCCGCCGCTCGACTGGGTCGCGCTCGCGAAAGGCATGGGCGTGCCGGGATGGCGCGCGACGACCGCGGAGGAATTCAATCGCGCCTTGGCGGCGTCGTTGGCGCAGTCGGGTCCGTCACTGATCGAAGCCGTGATCTGACGACCGAAGGAGGACGCGCAGATGGATTGGCAACTGGATCGCGACTGGAACACGCCGGTGCGTTACCCGGACCCGGCGATCGAGGGCCTCGATGCCCGCTTCGGGCGCTACCGGCTCGGCGGCGCGGCGCTCGAACGTATCTGGACCGGGGGCCGCTGGAACGAAGGTCCCGTCTGGTTCGGCGATTTGCGCAGCCTCATCTGGAGCGACATCCCGAATGACCGGATGTTGCGCTGGTCGGAAGAGAGCGGTGCGGTCAGCGTGTTCCGCGCGCCGTCACACAACGCCAATGGCAACACGCGCGATAAGGCAGGGCGCCTGATCACGTGCGAACACCGCAGCCGCCGCGTGACGCGGACCGAGACGGACGGTCGCATCACAGTATTGCTCGATGCGTTCGACGGGACGCGACTGAATGCACCGAACGACGTCGTCGTGCACCCCGACGGCGGCATCTGGTTTACCGATCCCGGCTACGGATTGCATTGGCATTACGAGGGCGACAAGGGCGAACTCGAATTGCCGACTCGCGTGTATCGCATCGACCCACGATCCGGCGCCGCCGCGATCGTCGACGAGGCGCTCGAAAAACCGAACGGCCTGGCATTCTCGCCGGATCACCGTCTGCTGTATGTCGCGGACACCGGCTGGTCGCATAAGCCGGGACATCCGCGGCAGATCCACGTGTACGACGTCATCGACGGCAAGCGGCTTTCCAACGGCCGCGTGTTCTGCGACTTCGGTGACAACGGCTCGCCTGATGGCTTTCGTGTGGATACCGACGGCAATGTCTGGGCAGCGGTCGGGTGGGGTGGTCCGGCCCACGACGGCGTGCACGTATTTGCGCCCGATGGCGCGAAGATCGGCGCGATCCATCTGCCCGAGGGTGCGTCGAACCTGTGCTTCGGCGGCGTCAAACGCAATCGTCTGTTCATCACCGCGTCGCAGTCGATCTACGCGCTGTACGTCGATGCGCAGGGTGTCCCGTACTGACCCACCGACTCAGCTAGCCGACGCGGACGATCGTGGTGCCGATCGTGTCGCCTTTCAGCAGGTCGACAAACGCGACCGGCGCCGACTCGAGCCCGCTGAATTCGGTGACGCGCGGCACGAGTTCGCCGCGTTCGATCCACTGCGTCAGCTCGGCGCGCGCCGCGTCGTAGCGCGCGGCGTAGTCGAACACCAGGAAACCTTCCATCCGCACGCGGTTGTTGACGAGCAGTCCCGGGATGCCGCGTGGGCTCCCGGCGGGATTCGCGGTGTCGTACTGGCTGACCGCGCCGCAGCAGACGATGCGGCCGTGCTCCTTCATGCGGAACAGCGCGCTGCCGAGGATGTCGCCGCCGGTGTTGTCGAAATACACGTCGATGCGATCGGGAGTCGCTTCCTTGAATGCCGTGCGAAAGTCCGGGTCTTTGTAGTTCAGCGCAACATCGAGGCCGAGTTCGTCGACCAGAATCCGGCACTTCGATGCCGAACCCGCAATGCCGACAACCCGAGTGCGCGCGCGTTTGGCGATCTGCGCGACGATGTGACCAACTGAACCCGCCGCAGCCGAGACGACGACGGTGTCGCCCTCGTGCGGCGCGCCGATGTCGAGCAAGCCGAAGTACGCGGTCAGGCCGTTGGTGCCCAGGACGCCGAGGTGCAGCGCCGGGTCCGCGCCGGCCGGGACCTTCCGCAGCGCCTTCGGCGCGTGGACCGAATGGGTCTGCCAGCCTGTCGGGCCAACGACGAGGTCGCCGGCCGCAAACCCCGCCGCATTCGACATCTCGACGCGCGCGACTCCGGTCCCGCCCATGACGACCCCGGCGCGCGGCGCGCCGGCGTAACTCGCGCTGCCCTGGAGTCCGGCGCGCTGGCCGGCGCCGATCGTCAGCGCAAGCGTTCTGCACATCACCTGGTCTTCGCCGCAGTCGGGCACCGGGTTCTCGCGCAATTGGAAGTGTTCGGGGGCGAGCGGTCCGCTCGGCAGTGACGCGATCAACACCTGGACGTTCTGCGGCATCTTGGGTTCCTGCGCTTGGGTTAGTTAGGGGCCGAGCGAATCTACGGGAGCGCCGAATAGACGGCAAGGCGGTGCGGCTGTTGCTACGGATCGTGCCGCCGCAGCGCGAGAGTTGTTACACTCGGCTCGGGGAGCGGCTCCTGCCAGACAACATCACAGAGGGGACACCGTGAGAAAGAACACTGCACTTGCAAAGTGGCGTGCCGGCGAGCAGACGATCGGCTGCTGGCTGTCGCTCGCGAATACACATTCGGCCGAAATGCTGGCGAGCCTGGGGTTCGACTGGATCTGCATCGATCTGCAGCACGGCCTGCTCGATTATTCAGACCTGCGCCACATGTTGCCGGCGATTGCGACGACCGACGTCACGCCGATCGTGCGCGTGTCGGGCAACGATCCGAAGCAGATCATGAAAGTCCTCGACGCCGGCGCGTACGGCGTCATCGTGCCGCTGGTGAACAACCGCGCCGAAGCGCAGGCCGCCATTTCGGCGTGCCGTTACCCGCCGGGCGGCACGCGGTCGTTTGGCCCTATTCGCGCTGCGCTGTATGGCGGCCGCGGTTATGCCGCCGAAGCGAACGACGAAATCGCGTGCATCGCGATGATCGAAACGCGCGAAGGCATCGACAATCTCGAGTCGATCGTGACCACGCCGGGTCTCGGCGGCGTTTATATCGGACCGTCGGATCTGGGGCTCGCGCTCGGTCTGCCGCCGCGCGGCGATACGGATGATCCGCTGCACGTTGCGACCGTCGACAAGATCCTGTCGACATGCAAAAAACATGGCGTACCGGTCGGCATCCATACCGGTGGCCTCGACTACACGAAGCGGCGTCTGGCGGCCGGCTTCAATTTCGTTACGCTGGGTTCCGACGGCGGCTTCATGATGCAGGCGGCGACCGCCGATCTGGCGGCTGCGCGTGGCGCGCAGAAGCGCGAACGCGAGAGCACCGGGTACTGAACATGACAAACAAACGCGTCGGCGTGCAATTGCCGAAACAGGCGCATAACCAGACGATCGAACAACGGTATGCGCTCGAACTCGAAGGCCTCGGTACCGCTGCCGATATCGTTGAGGTGCGTGCCGACACCGCGGCCGAATTCGCCGCCGGCGTCGCGGATGTCGATGCGATCATCACGTCGTGGGGATTGCGCATCGACGCGCAGGTGATCGACAGCATGAAGCGTTGTGTTGTGATCGGGGTCGGTAGTGTCGGCGTCGACATGGTCGACGTCGAAGCCGCCACCGCGGCCGGCATCGTCGTCACGAACGTGCCCGACGTGTTCATCGAAGAGGTCGCCGACTACGCGATGATGCTGCTGCTGAGCGTGTCGCGGCTGACGCCGCTGATGGCACGGCTCGCGCGCGATGGCGAGTGGTACCAGGCGCGGCCGATCCTGAGCCGCATTCCGCGCGTGATGGGGCAGACGCTGGGACTGTTTGGTTTCGGCAACGTCGCCCGTTGCACGGCGCGGCGCGCGCACGGCTTTGGGATGCGCCTGATCGCATACGACCCCTACGTCAGCGAACTGGAACTGAGCGCGCTCGGCGTCGAGCCGGTCAGCTTCCCCGAGCTCCTTGCGCGCAGTGACTTCTTGTCGATCCACACGCCGCACAATGCCGAGACCGAACACGCGATCAACGCCGCAGCGTTGGCGCAGATGAAGGCGACCGCGGTGATCATCAACACCGCACGCGGCCCGATCATCGACGAGGCTGCGTTGATCGACGCGCTGCAAAGCGGCGCGATCGCGGGCGCCGGCCTCGACGTGCTCGAGCAGGAACCGCCGCAGCCGGACAATCCGCTGCTGCACATGGAGAACGTGCTCGTCACGCCCCACGTTGCGTCCGCCAGCACGCGGATGCGACCCGAGACGCGTCGCCGCGCCGCGCGCGAAGTGGCGCTGGTGCTGCGCGGCCGCTGGCCGATGAGCTGTGTGAATCCCACGGTGTTGCCGCGCGTGACGCTCGAGCGCTGGCAGCCGTATCCGATGAGCCGCGGGCCTAATCGCTGACGGCAGCTATGACTTTGGCCGTTCGATCAGGACGAGGTCGGTTTGGAAGCGCAGGCGATCGAAGACTATCTGCTTGCCATCGCGCGTGATGTCGAACGTTTGCATCACCGCAGGGGCGGTTAGTCGCGCGAGTTGGCGTGTTTCATTCGTGACCAGATCCAGCTGCCAGAATTCAGGACCTCGCATGTACACCAGCCCCTTGCCGTTGGGCAGAAAGCGAATCGGTGTACCGCCGATCGCAGTCGCAGCGGACGACAGCTGCACAGCGTGGCCATCCGGACGCACGGCCAGCAGCTGCGTATCGAAACCGGACCATTGTCTGGAATAGATGATCATACTTCCATCGGGCGCCCATATCGGAGCGGCGGCCTGACCCGTTACGAGCCGAATCGGCGGGCCACCGTCGATGGGAATCTTGAACAGCCCCGGGCCTTGCGCATCCAAACCTGAGGTCACGATCCACTTGGCGTCCGGCGACCACGATGACGCGCCCCGTACGTCGATTCCCTCGGCGAGCGTCTGCTGCTGCGCTGCGTCGATCGAAATGAGGTCGAGATGGCGCTTCCCTTGCGTGGTGACCACCACGACCGCTTGGCGTCCATCCGGCGAAACGGCCGGCGGGTCCGCGAGCGCGCCCTCCGGGCCCTTCCAGACTTCAACAGGTTCCTGGCCCTCATCGAAGCGCCAAAGGGTGTCACCTGTGCCACGCGACGAAACGTAGAACAGCGTCGCTCCGCCGAATCGAGGCGTCTGCGCCGAAACCGTAGATACCGGAAAGGCATTCGCGTCGGACTCTTCGGCGACGCGATCGAGAATCGGCACGATCCACAAACTAGAGGTCCAGTTCACGAGTGTCGCGACGAGACGCCGGCCGTCGGCGCTGGCCGACAAAGACACATACCTGTCTAGGCCGAGGTTCAGCTGATGCGTAGTCCCATGCTCCACATCCAACGCCCATAACCATGGCCCAGAGCCATCCTCAGCGCGGTTCACGTAGAGCACGGTCCGCGCATCGATCGGCGTTGGATAGCTCACGTCGCGGTCGTGTTGGGTCAACCGTTCCGGCGCACCGCCTGAAGCGGAAATGCGGTATAGCGCCATCGTCCCCAAGACGCCGTGGACGAAATAGATCCAATTGCCGTCGGTCGACCAAATTGGAAAGTGATTGTGCTCGCCCGGCTCGGACACGAGGATCCGGCGCGGGTTCGCCCCGTTGCCGTCGGCGACGAACGTGGGGTCGCCGGCGTCGCTGGTGTGATACACGATGCGACCGCCGTCGGGCGACCAGGCGACGCTCACCACATTGTCGCCCAAGAACGCGCGCAGGGGTCCGCCCATGAGCGGCATGACCCGCAACCGCGTTCCTTTGGGCTGGCCGCCGAGCCAGATCTCGGAACCGTCGGCCGAGAAACCGAGGTTTGGCCCGCCCCCCGGCAGGGCCTGGTCGTCGCTACCTCGCATGAGGTCGACAAAGCGCCCGGTGCCGACTTGGCTCAGCCACACGTGGAGCGGGCCGTCGCGGTCGGCAATGAACGCAACAAACTTCCCGTCGCGTGAAATCGCCGCATTCGTCTCGTTTCCGTCGAAATCGGTGAAGCGCGAGAAGTGGGCATCGGCCAGCGGGTTGTCATTGAGCGCCGGCGCGGGATGCGTCAGCCAAACCGCCGCAGCCGTCGCGAGGCCCGCCACGATGACGCCAACCACCAGCACTGCGCCCCAACGACGCGGCGCCGACGATTTCGTTTTCTTCTGGATTGTAGCCACTGCCGGCGTTCCCGTGACGACATGCCGGCTTATCGCGTTCGCCAACTTCTCCTCGAACTGAGCACGTGTCAGCTCGTGTTTCAGAATCGATTGCTGGGATCCGAGGCGCAAGCGCAGCCCCGGCGGTAGTTCCACCGCGCCGTCCTGGATCACGAGCAATGGTCGCTTCTCGTCGAGGGCGAAGTTGACCTCGTCCTGACAGTGTTGCGACTTGATCGATTCCGGCGTGCAGAAAAACAGCACCAGCGAAGCCTTGCCGAGCGCGCGCGCCAACTCTTCGGGCCAGCGCGTACCGGGCGAGATGCCTTCGTCGTACCAGATCCGCACGCCGCCTTCGTGCAGTCGTTGGATCTGCGGATAGACCGCATCCGCATTCTCGTGCGCATAGCACACGAAGACGTACGGCTCGTCGCCCTGGTAGGCGGTAAAGGGTCTTTTCATGAAGCAAGTGTCCCGTGGCGCGCTTCACCGAAACTGCCGTACGCGCTGGCCTTGTGATCTGGCGCTTCGGATCCGGCTGAGTATCGCGTGAGTGCGCGGCGAAGCGGAAGCCCGTGTTGAGTTGAGAGTGCTATGGCGTTTCATCGAGTCGAGTTTCGAGCTGTGCCGTTCGCGCTGATGTTGATCGCGCTCACGGGCGTGCCGCGACGCCATTCCTTGCGATACCATCGCTCCCCCCTTCTTTCAGAAAACGACGGACATCGACCATGGCCCAATCGAACCTCGACGCCGATCTGAACAACCTCGTCATGTCGCAGGCAGCAGAGCCGCTGCTGAATGCGGTGAAAAAACACATCGCCGAAAACGTTGCGCCGATCACAGAGGAGTTTTTTCGCCTCGGCGAAGGGCGCAAAGACCGCTGGAGTTGGGCGCCGGGACAACTCGAGCTGCTCGAAGGCGCGAAGAACAAGGCGAAGGCATCGGGACTGTGGAATTTTTTCCTGCCCGACGCCGACACCGGCGAGGGTCTGAAGAACCTCGACTACGCGTACATCGCCGCGGAACTCGGCAAAACCCCGCTCGCATCGGAATCGCTCAATTGTTCCGCGCCCGATACCGGCAACATGGAAGTGCTCGAACGCGTGGGTACGCCCGAGCAGAAAGAGAAATGGCTGAAGCCGCTGCTCAGCGGTGAGATCCGTTCCTGTTATGGCATGACCGAGCCGAACCTTGCGTCCTCGGACGCGAAGAACATCGGCTGCAAAGCCGAGTTGATCGGTGACGAATGGGTCCTCAACGGCGAGAAGTTCTACATCTCCGGTGCGGGCGATCCACGCTGCAAAATCATGATCACGATGGTCAAGACGAGTCCGAACGCGCCCCCGCATCGACAGCAGTCACAGATCCTCGTGCCGATGAATACGCCGGGTTTGAAGATCCTCGGTCCGATGCACGTCTTCGGTCATGACGATGCGCCGCACGGTCATATGCACCTCAAGCTCGACAACGTGCGGGTACCGAAAGAGAACATGCTGCTGGGCGAAGGGCGTGGCTTCGAAATTTCGCAGGTGCGGCTCGGCCCCGGACGGATCCATCACTGCATGCGCTCGATCGGTCAGGCGGAACGCGCGCTAGATCTGATGATGCGGCGTGCGATGTCACGCGAGGCGTTCGGCAAACCGATCATCCAGCTCGGTAAAAACCTCGAGGTGGTCTCGCGCGCCCGCATCGAAATCGAGGCCATGCGATTGATGGTCTTGAAGGCCGCCAAAGCGATGGATGTCCTCGGTAACCGCGAAGCGCGCATCTGGGTGCACATGGTCAAGGCGATGGTGCCCGAGCGTGTCTGTCAGATCATCGATCAGGCCATCCAGATGCACGGGGCAACCGGTGTATCGCAGTGGACGCCGCTGGCGGCGATGTATACCGGACAGCGAACGCTACGTCTCGCTGACGGCCCCGATGAGGTGCACCACCTCGTCGTGGGGCGCGCGGAGATGCGCAAATACCAGGGCGTGGCGTAGGGGGCCGGCATGGGGGTATCGACAAAACTGTTCGACCTGTCCGGCAAGGTCGCGCTGCTGACCGGTGCATCCAAAGGTATGGGTTTGGCGATGGCCGAGGGGCTCGCCGAACACGGCGCAAGCGTCATGGTGTCGAGCCGCAAGCTCGATGCGTGCCAGGCCGCGGCGCAGGAGATCAATCAACGTTGCGGCGCCACGCGCGTGCACGCGTTTGCGTGCAACGCCGGCTACAAAGAGCAGCTGCAGGCGTTGGTCGATGCAACGCACAAAACGCTGGGCCCGATCGACATCCTGGTCGGCAACGCCGGCGTCAACCCGTTCTACGGCCCGATGTCGAAGCTGCCCGACGAGGCCTACGACAAGATCATGTCGACCAACGTCAAAGCGAATCACTGGCTCGTGCAGATGGTGGCGCCCGACATGCTCGCGAAAGGTAGCGGGTCGATCATGCTCACATCGAGCACGGGCGCCTTTACGCCGTCGTTGGTGCTGGGCGCGTACGCGATATCTAAGCTTGCGGTGATCGGGCTCGTGCGTAATCTGGCCGCCGAAATGGGACCTCGCGGCGTGCGCGTCAACGCTATCTGTCCGGGGTTGATCAGGACAGACTTCGCGCAGGCGCTGTGGGACAACCCCGAAGCGGCGCAACGCGCCAACGAGCAGATTCCGCTGCGTCGGCTCGGCGAAGCGGACGACCTCAAGGGTCTCGCGGTATTTCTGGGTTCCGACGCGAGTTCGTACATCACGGGACAGGCGCTCACCGTCTGCGGTGGCGCGCATATGTGGAGCTGACTATTCGCAACTGGAGTAAATCGACATGACGACAATCGACACCGGCACGACGGATCTGCTCGCGTCGCTCGACGCCGGGATTCTGACATTGACGATGAACCGTCCGGATGCGCGCAATGCGATGTCGGGTGCGATGACCGGCGCGCTCGCGGAACAACTTGCATCGGCCGAACTCGATCCGGCGGTCAAGTGCATCGTGTTGACAGGCGCCGGTAAGGGTTTTTGTGCCGGCGGCGATGTCAAAGGAATGGCCTCTGGCGGCGGTGGTGCCGCGGGCAGCGGCATCGATGCGGCGATCCACCGGCAGCGGGTCAATCAGCGCGCGACGGCCGGGAAGCTCTTCAAGATGCCAAAGCCGACGCTCGCGGCGCTGCCGGGCGCAGCCGCGGGCGCCGGGTTGTCGCTGGCACTGGCGTGCGACATG
>CAYUMA010000877.1:0-4322 GCA_964445675.1 uncultured Pseudomonadales bacterium
GAATTCGAGACCTCGTTGAATTCAACACTCGCCGGTTTGTATCCCGCGATCGGCAAGATGCTGGAAGACAGTCACCTGTTTCCCTCCCTCGACGAATTGCGCGACAGCATGAAGCGATCCGCTCGGCGCGCCGCGCCGAAGCCGCGTCCTGCGCCGTCGCAGAACTATCAGGAGCTTGAAGCGCCCGTTCGCGAAGCCGCGATGGCGGCCGACGGGATCTCGATGGCTCCGCGCGCCTCATACAACCCGTTCGTCAATCGGGAAGGCGGGACAGCGGAAGTCTACAAGGCAGCGCGGGAGCTGTTGAACCTCGGCCGGCGCGCCCGTCGCTCGCAGGGAACTGCCGACGATGTCGACTTCGCGCCGCCCACCGCATCCGCGGATCAACGCTACGATCCCAACGACATTCTGCAGGCGATCTCGCAGATCGAGAGCGAACTCGGCAATGCGCCGGTCAGCGACAGACGCCTGAAGCCTCGCCTGATGGAAGTGTTGAAGCAGCAGCACGGCGGCAGGAAAGCGTTCGGCGAAGAGCTCTACGACACGTTGGACGTGATGGAGAACCTGGTCGATTCGATCGGGCAGGACCAGTTGCTGACAGAAGGCATTCGCGGTTGGGTCAAGCGGCTGGAGCTGACGCTGAACAAACTCGCGACCAAAGATCCCGAGTTCCTCGATCATGACGCGGAGCGTCCTCACTCCGCGGTCGAGGTGTTGAACCAATTGGCGCGCCTGGGTAACGCGCAAGACGTCAAGGTCGGTATCGATCGCGAAGTGGGGCGGCAGGTCGATGAGCTGCTGGAACGAATCGTCAAGGACTACGACCGCAATCCGGAAGTATTCGGCGACGTGCTCGAAGAATTGGGCCCGTTGGTCGACCGCCAGGCTAAAGCCTACCGCGGCAACGTCGAGCGGACCGTGCGGGCGAGCGAAGGCCAGCAGAAGCTCGCCCGGGCACGCCGCGCCGTCGCGCGCAAATTGGAACCGAGGCTCGCCGGCAAAGACGTTCCAGAGCTGTTCCTGAAGCTGATGAATCCGGGCTGGCGCAATCTGTTGGTGCACACCTATCTGCGCCACGGACCGAACAGCAACGAGTGGCGCGACGCAACCACAACGTCGGAAGAAGTGCTTTCGCAGCTGCGCGGCGAGTCCGCGCCGGGTCAACCGGGCTACGTGCAGCCGGAGTCGTTGTTAAAGCGTGTCGTCGCGGGCCTCAACAGCATCTCGTTCGAGCCGGGCAAACGCACGCCGCTCGTGATGGGGCTGTCCGACGCGCTCGTCGGTGACAGCACCGGAGCCAAGGCCAAGGTCAAGTTCACGCCGATTGGTCCGAATGAAACCGAGAGGGTGCTCGGTCTCGAAGGGCTGTTGCCGGACCCTTCGCCGGCGATCGAGACCGACGATGCGGACATCCGCAAGAACTGGAGCCGCGCGCTGGATCGTGCTCGACGCATCAGCGTCGGCGAGTGGCTCGCGATGTCCGATGAAGAGGGCCGACCGTTGATTCTCACGGTCGCGTTCATCGGCGACGATTACAGCTTCTTCGTCCTCGTCAATCGCAAGGGCGTGAAGTCACGCGAGATTCCGCTGAAAGAAATGGCGGACGGCCTGCATCAAGGCCGCGTCACCTTGCTCGACGACTTCGATCTGCCGCTGATGGAGCGCGCGTCACAACGCATGTTGCAGAACATGCACAACCAACTGACGTATCAGGCCGCGCACGATGACCTGACGAAACTCCTCAATCGCAAGGAGTTCGAGCGCAATCTGGCGGTCGCGATCGAGTCCGCGAAGGCGAAGAGCACGCAACACGCGCTGTTCTATCTCGACCTCGATCAGTTCAAGATCGTCAACAACAGCAGCGGTCATACCGCGGGCGACGAGTTGTTGAAGATGGTCGGTCAACGCCTTGTCGAAGGTCTCAAGGGGCTGCCGGCGAAATTCGCGCGCCTGGGCGGCGATGAGTTCGGGATCCTGATCACTGACGTCGCAACTCAACCGGCGCGCGAAATCGCCGAGCGCGTGCTGAATCTCGTGCGCCAGCAGCGCTTCGATTCGGAAGACCGCCACTACTCGATATCCGCGAGCATCGGTGTCGTCTTCATCGACGAAGGCACCGAAAACGCCGATGCGGCCATGCGCTCCGCCGACGAAGCGTGTTACGCCGCGAAGGACGCGGGCCGCAACCGCGTGCAGGAATACGAACTCGGCGACGCGCGCATGTTGCGTCGCCGCGGGGTGATGGAATGGGTGACGCAACTCGACAAGGCGATCGACGACGGTCGGCTGATCCTGAATTGTCAGCGGATCGCGCCGGTGGCGCTTGGGGCGAACCACGCCACGTGCCACTACGAAATCCTGTTGACGATGCGCGACGAGCTGGGCGACCTGATGCCGCCGAGCGAGTTCATTCTGGCGGCGGAGACGTACAACCGGGTCACGGTGGTCGATCGCTGGGTCGTCGAAAACGTGCTGACCTGGATGGCGGAGCACCGCAGTTCCCTCGACAACTTCGGCGGGTTCGCGATCAACGTGTCGGGCCACTCGGTGAACGACGAAGCGTTCGCGGATTTTGTGCTCGAGCAGTTTGCGCGCACGCAGGCGCCGACGAGCAAAGTCTGTTTTGAGATCACCGAAACAGCCGCGATTGCGAACCTCGACAATGCGCGAGATTTTATGAATCGAATGAAAATCATCGGCTGCCGATTCTCGCTCGACGACTTCGGTACGGTCCTGTCGTCGTATTCGTACCTGCTCAATCTGCCGGTCGACTTCGTCAAGATCGACGGCGTCTTCGTAAAGGACATCGTCTCGAATCCAGGTGACTACGCGGTGGTTCGCTCGATCAACGAAATTGGCCACTATCTCGGCAAGAAGACGATCGCCGAGTTTGTCGAGAACGACGCGATTCTCGGCCAGCTGCGGGAGATCGGCGTCGACTTCGCGCAGGGCTTCGGCATCGAGAAGCCGGGACTACTGGCCGATCTGAGACTCCACTGAGCTTCCACTGAACAGGCTGCGCGTCTTTAGCGGTGTGCAGCGCTCAAGAATTCCAGCAACGCCTTTTGCGAATGCAACCGGTTGCCGGCCTCGGCCCACACGACTGAACGACGGTCGTCGAGCAGGTCTTCGCTGACTTCCTCGCCGCGGTGCGCCGGCAGGCAATGCATGAACAGCGCGTCGGGCGCCGCCCGATCCAGCATCGCCTTGGTCACCTGGTAATCGGCGAAACGCTCGCGTCGTTGTGACCGCTCGGCTTCATGACCCATCGAGGACCAGACATCGGTGACGACGAGATCGGCGCCGCAGACCGCATCCTGCGGCGTGCGCGCCAGCGTCACGCCGTTGGTGGTCGCGAGGAGCTCGGGCAGCGGCTCAAACCCCTTCGGGCACGCGATCCGCAGTTGAAAACCGAACTGGCGCGATGCATCGATGTACGAATTGCACATGTTGTAGCCGTCGCCGACGAACGCGACCGTCTTGCCTTGGATCGGACCTCGACATTCGACGAACGTCTGCACGTCGGCGAGCAGTTGACACGGATGCGCGCGCCCGCTCATTGCATTGATCACCGGAACCGTTGCGGCACGCGCGAAGGTTTCGACGTCGCGATGATTGAGCGTACGCAACATGATCAGGTCCGCCATCTCGGACAGCACACGCGCGGTGTCTTCGATCGGTTCGCCGCGCCCCAGCTGCGTGTCGTTGGGGCTGAGGAAAATCGCGTGACCGCCGAGCTGATGCATCCCGGCTTCGAACGCGACTCGCGTGCGTGTGGAGGCCAGATCGAACAGCATCGCGAGCGTTCGCCCGCGCAGCGGTTCGTAGATGATGCCCGCTGCGCGCATCCGCTTGTGTTCGGTGCCGCGCTCAATCAGCCCGGCGAGTTCTTCGGGGCTGAAATCCAGCAGCGTCAGGAAGTGTCGGGTCACGACGGCCCCGAAGCCGGATCCTTGATCAGCGCACAAACGCGCGCGACGATCTCGTCGGCCTGGCTGTCCGTCAGAATCAGCGGCGGCAGCAGGCGGATCACGCTGTCGTGCGTCACGTTGATCAAGAGCCCCTCGGCCAACGCCGCTTTGACGAGATTCGGCGCCGGCGCGTTGAGTTCGATTCCGGGCATCAGCCCTTTGCCGCGGATGTCGACGACGCGGTTGTCGCCGGCGAGCGCCTTGCGAAATCCCGCGAGCATGCGCTCGCCCAGCACGGCGGCGCGTCCGATCAAACCGGCGTCGACGAGCGCATCGATGACCGCGTGTGCAGCCGCACACTCAAGCGGATTGCCGCCGAACGTCGAGCCGTGGTTGCCCGCCTTCAGTGTT